>CAYQRI010000105.1:0-5407 GCA_964420085.1 uncultured Ruminiclostridium sp. | reverse complement strand
CAACCATAGATGCCCACGATGTGCCCGATTTGGTGCCGGTTTTGGCGGCGGTGGCTGCTGCGACACCGGGACGCACGACGATTACGGGGGCGGCAAGGCTGCGTTTGAAGGAGTCGGATCGTCTGACCACCACGGCAACTGCCCTGAATGCCTTGGGCGGCTCGGTCACGGAAACGGAGGACGGGCTAATCATTGACGGCAAAGCCGTTTTATCCGGCGGCACCACGCCAGCGTATGGGGATCATCGCATTGCGATGGCGGCGGCGGTGGCGGCGGTCGCCTGTCGTGCGGCGGTGGTCATTGAGGGTGCGGAAGCGATCAACAAGTCGTATCCCAGCTTTTGGCGTGTTCTTTCAGAGAATGCCGTTCTATCCCCCTAAGAGCCGCTGCTAACTCGAGTTCGTAGCTTTGCGGGTCAATCGGCTTATGTTCCCGGTATTCAGTGGGTTTTCTCCGCCCCTGCGGGGGGACGGGGGTTTGCCCGCCCACGGGGCGGGGACGGGAGATTGCCCCGCCCGGCGAGGGCAACCCCGTCCCCCCGTGGGGGGGCAGGAATCAGAAAGGATGGATCCCTTATGAGTAGTGTTTTTAACGGTGCAATCACCGTTTCCATTTTCGGTGCGTCCCACGCCCCCGCCATTGGCGTCACCATCGACGGACTCCCCGCCGGTCTGCCGCTCGACTTGGATCAGCTGCAAGACTTCCTCGCCCGTCGTGCACCCGGACACGATGCGTGGTCTACCGCTCGTACCGAAGCCGACCGCCCCGAAATTCTGTGCGGGCTCCACGAAGGCTTCACCTGCGGCAGTCCCCTCACCGCCATCATCCGCAACACCAACCTGCGCTCGGGTGACTACGACGCACTGAAGGACATCCCCCGTCCCGGTCACGCCGATTATACCGCCGCCATCAAATACGGCGGCTTTCAGGACGGACGGGGCGGCGGTCACTTTTCCGGTCGCCTGACCGCCCCGCTCTGCATTGCGGGCGGGATCTGTAAGCAGCTGCTGGAACGAGAGGGCATTTTCATCGGCGCACACATCGCCGCCATCGGCGGCATTGCGGACACCGCCTTTGACCCCGTTTCCGTCACAAGCGAGACCTTCGCCCCCCTCTCTGCCTCCCGTTTCCCCGTTCTGGACAGCATCGCAGGCGAACAAATGCAAGCCGCTATCCAAGCCGCAAAAGCCAACGGAGATTCGGTGGGCGGTCGGATCGAATGTGCCGCCGTCGGTCTGCCGGTCGGGTTGGGTGACCCTATGTTCGACGGCATGGAAAACCGTCTGGCTCGTATCCTCTTTGCCATTCCTGCCGTCAAGGGGGTTTCGTTCGGGGAGGGCTTCGGGGTCTGTGACAAACGGGGCAGTGAAAACAACGACCCATTTTATATGGACGGTGACACCGTGAAAACCAAAACCAACCACGCAGGTGGTATTTTGGGCGGCATTACCAACGGAATGCCCCTGCTCTGTCACGTCGCCGTGAAGCCGACCCCCTCCATCGCTTTGGCGCAGGACAGCATATCCCTCTCCCGTCAGGAAAATACCAAGCTCTCCATCCAAGGGCGGCACGACCCCTGTATTGTCCCCCGTGCCGTGCCCTGCGTGGAAGCGGCGGCGGCGCTGGCGATTTATGACGCTATACTGGAACCACGCTAAAAAAGGAGAATTTTATGAAGTTAGATGAATTACGGCAGAAGATCGACCAAGCCGATGCCGCCCTTTTAGACGCCTTCTGTCAGCGTATGTCCCTCGCCGCCGAAGTCGGCAGGGAAAAGCAAGCCATGGGCAAACCCATCCTCGACCCCGCACGGGAACGGGAAAAGCTGCGCAAAATTGTCAACCAGCTCCCGCCCGACCTGAAGTCCTACGGCTACCCCCTCTATGACACTCTGTTCGCCCTCAGCCGCAGCTATCAGCAGAGCCAAGATCAAACGCCCTCCCCGCTCCGCTTGCAAATCGAACAGGCATTGACCCAAACCCCCAAGCTCTTTCCGCCCACGGCAACCGTCGCCTGTCAGGGCGTGGAGGGCGCTTACTCCCAAATCGCCTGCGAAAAGCTGTTCGCTCATCCGAGCATTCTCTATTTTCAGGACTTCGCCAGCGTCTTCTCCGCCGTGGAAAACGGATTGTGCGACTATGCCGTTCTGCCCGTGGAAAACAGCACTGCCGGCTCTGTGCAGGAGGTGTATGACCTCATGCTTCACCACCGCTTTTCCATTGTCCAAGCCACCCGCCTCAAGGTCGATCACACCCTGCTTGCCAAGCCGGGTGTGACACGGAACGATGTCAAAGAAATTTTCTCTCATCCACAGGCACTCAGCCAATGTGCCGCCTTTTTGAAGGACTTACCCGATGTGAAAATTACCCCCTGTAAAAACACCGCTGCCGCCGCTGAGCTGGTTGCGTCCTCCGACCGGCGCGACATTGCCGCCATCTCCTCCCACCGCTGTGCAGAGCTTTACAGTCTTTCCTGTCTCGCCGGTGACATCCAAGACCGCTCGAACAACTATACGAGATTCATTTGCATCTCTAAAAAACTAGAGATTTATCCCGGGGCGGACAAGACCTCATTCATGATGGTGCTCCCCCACCGTCCCGGCTCCTTACATGAAGTTTTGGGACAATTTGACGCATTGGGTCTGAATCTGATAAAATTAGAGAGCAGACCTCTGCCCCAGCGGGAATTCGAATTTATGTTCTACTTCGATTTGGAATCCTCCGTCTATTCCGAGGCATTCCCTCAGATGGTGGATTATTTGGGCAGGCTCTGCGAACGTGTACAATATTTAGGAACATATAGAGAGGTGCTTTGATGCGTTGTGGAGTATTGGGCGAGAAACTGGGGCACAGCTATTCCCCGGAGCTGCACGCCCTGTTTGCAGACTATGACTATTCCCTATTTGAGGTAAAGCCGGAGAACTTGGGCGATTTTATACGGACGGGTGACTTCCACGGGCTGAATGTCACCATCCCCTATAAAACCACGATGCTCGCCATCTGCGAGCATTTGACGGAAGCGGCCGAGGAAATCGGAAGCGTGAACACGGTGATTCGCCAACCAGACGGCTCCCTATTGGGCGACAACACCGATGCCATCGGCTTTGAAGGCATGGTCTGGAAAAGCCGGATTCGAATTTTGGGACGGAAGTGCTTGGTGCTTGGCTCGGGCGGGGCGAGCCTGAGCGTGCAGCACGTTCTGCGCAAGCTGGGAGCTTCGGAAATCGTGGTCATTTCCCGCACGGGAGAAAACACCTATGAAACCCTCGACCGCCACAGGGATGCCGCCGTCATTGTGAATGCCACCCCCGTTGGTATGTACCCGAACACCGCCCATACGCCCCTTGACCTGCGTCCGTTTAAGCAGTGTGAGGGCGTGCTGGATCTGATTTATAACCCCACCCGCACCGCTTTATTGCAGCAGGCGGAATTTTTGGGCATTCCCTGCATGGGCGGTCTGTATATGCTGGTGGAGCAGGCACGCTGTGCCGCACAGCTCTTCACGGGCGAAATGATTCCTGCCATCCGCACCAAGGAAGCCTATGATACGATGCGGAGCCGCAAGGAGAACCGCATTTTAATCGGGATGCCCGGCAGCGGCAAAAGCTGCATCGGCAGTGCCTTGGCGGCACTTTTGCAAATGCCGTTTGTCGATACGGACAAGGAGCTGGAAAAACGCTTTGGTATGTCGGTCGGAGAGTATATCACCCGAAACGGCGAGGCGGACTTTCGGCGGGAGGAAACCACTCTGCTGGCCGAGCTGGGCAAGTCCTCTGGTCTGGTGATTGCCACGGGGGGCGGGGTTGTCACAAAGCCGGAAAACTATCCGATTCTCCACCAAAACGGCACCATGATTTTCTTGGAGCGGGAGCTTTCCAAGCTGCCCAAGAAGGGGCGCCCGCTGTCCTTGCGTGGCAATCTACAGGATATGTACACCATGCGTCTGCCGATGTACCGCCGCTTTGCGGATATCACGGTAGCGAATGACCAAAGTCCCACGGTCGTGGCGGAGAAAATCGAGGCGCTTTATGAACATTTTAGTGATTAACGGTCCCAATCTGAATTTATTGGGGGTACGGGAGCCGAGCCTCTACGGCAGGGCGGACTATGCCGCCCTCACCGCCTTGGTAGAGGAGACCTGCACCGCTGTTGGCGTGGGGGTGAAGGTGATACAGTCGAACCACGAAGGGGTTTTGGTGGATGAAATCCAAGCCGCCTTGGGGCAGTTTGACGGCATTGTGATTAACCCCGCCGCCTATACCCACACGAGCATTGCCATTTTGGATGCCTTAAAGGCAGTGGCTCTGCCTGCGGTGGAGGTGCATATTTCGGATGTCTCCCAACGGGAGGACTTTCGGCAGGTATCCTATGCGGGGCTGGCGTGCATTAAGACCTACATGGGCTTGGGTCTGGACGGCTACCGGCAGGCGATTTTGTATTTGGTATCGCATTTGCAAAACGCCACGCCCTGACGGGCAAACGGTAGGGGCGAACTGCGTTCGCCCGCCGGGCGGATATGGAATCCGCCCCTACAAACCTCGGTGTGTTGTTGCCGAATTTGTAGGGGACGATGCCCACATCGTCCCGCATTCGCCCGGCGGGCGAATGCCTGTCACGCCTCGCACGTCCCGCTGATCACGGCTCTAAGCCCCTCCGACTGCACAGAAAGCTGCGAAAATCCCCTGCGGGGCTTCTCTCCGCTTTCTGCTCCGCTACGGGTCTTAGCCCGTGGCGGGACGGCTCGGCGCTTCGCTGTTAATCTCGAGTTCGGGTGGTTGTGTTTTCATGCACTTTTGTTCCCAAGGGGCAATTGATTTACAATCAACCCAATACCGGGAACATAGGTCGATTCAACCACAACGGTACGAACACGAATTAGAAGCGGCCCTCGGCCGCCGGCCGCCGGGCGTACTGCCAAATCAGTAGGATACCCGCAATCAGGTTTCCAATCGGGAATAAGAGTCCCCGTAAATCCACCGAAAACGCCGTGACCGGTAAGCCCGCCAAAAAGGCAAGACCCGTCAGCCACCAGCCCATGGAGACCCGCTCCGACTTGCCCAATACCGTTGCCGTCAAATGCCGCAGCGACAGCAGCACCAAGGTGAGTAAGGACACATCCCCCAACAGCCACAGCGCAGATACCACCGACTCCAAGCGCTGGAAGCCGCCCTCCAAGCCCAACCCCGATACCATTTGGAAAAACGGACGGTCAAGCTGACCCGTCAGCACCGCACCAAAGCGACCCAGCACCAAAAGAACTGCCGCCGTCAGGCAGAGTACCAGCACAACCAAGGGGAAAATCCCGTGGGTATCCCGCTTCTGCAGCGGCTTGATCTCATCCCGCAGCACCAAAGCATAGCACCCCACGGAAAGCACCCCCACCACCGAAAGCACCCCCACGGGAAGCG
>CAYQRI010000104.1:0-5422 GCA_964420085.1 uncultured Ruminiclostridium sp. | reverse complement strand
AGGAGAAATTATCTCTCCTCGATCCAGTGCTTGCCGATGGGATCCAGGTTGGGATCCTTGTTCATGTTGTGAGCGATCATCAGAGTCTGGTTACGGTTCTCAACGTGCAGTGCGTTCTCGAAGCCGGAAGCATCGACGTTGCAACGCATAGCTTCCTTGGTCAGACGGACAGCCATGGGATCCTTAGCAGCGATGACGCGAGCCAGTTCCAGGCCAGCGGGCATCAGAGAAGGACGATCCTCAACGATCTTGGTGACCAGGCCCAGGTTCCAAGCTTCCTCGGAGTTGATGAAGTTACCGGTCAGCATCATCTCATAAGCACGGCCGGTGCCGATCAGACGGGGCAGCTGATAGGAGGAGCACATGTCGCAGCCACCGATGCCGACGTTTGCATAGAAGCAGGAGAAACGAGCGGTCTTGGTGCAGACACGGATGTCGGAAGCCATAGCCAGGGAGAAGCCGCCGCCAGCAGAAACGTTGTCGATCAGAGCGATCCAAGCCTGAGGAGTCTGGGTCATCTTCAGCTCCAGCTCGCCCAGCTTGATCTGGTATGCATAGAAGCCAGGAACGGTCTTCTCATAGGTGTCCAGACCCTGCTTGACGTCCAGACCAGCGCAGAAGCCCTTGCCTTCGTCGCCGCCGTACAGCAGAACAACGCGGACGTTATAGAAGTCGTCCTTCAGTCTCTCGCACAGATCGGTCAGCTCAGCGACCAGAGTGTGGGACAGAGCGTTGTAAGCCTTGGGTCTGTTCAGGGTAACCTTCATGATGTTGGGCTCGACCATTTCGGTCAGCAGAGTCTCATAGGTAGGATAAGTAGCAGCCTGCGGATATTCGATTTTCATAGTAATCAATCCTCCATATAAAATTTTATCGGCCAAAGGCCGAATTTTTATTGGCTATGCTTACCGCCCTCCTGATTGGAGGACGGTAAGCATGAGTCATACAAAGTGAAATGGGAAAACGATTCGGAAAAACGATTAGTTGGTGTTGCCGTTAGCAGCAACGAACATACCGTGGATGAGGTACTGGATATCGCCGGAGCCCTCGATGTTGGGAGCGATAGCAGCATCTCTCAGGAAACGCTCGACCTGATACTCGTCGCAGACACCATAAGCGCCCATTGCGTTGACAGCCATGGTAGCAACCTTGGTTGCGGTCTCAGCAGCATAACCCTTAGCCTGAGCGGTACGAGCCTGAACAGCACGCATGACAGAGATGTCATCGCCAGCGAAGTGGTTGTGGTCGCAATAGTCAGCAGCTTCCAGCAGCAGCAGCTCAGCAGTGTGAGCATAGGTCAGCATGGTGGAAAGACGCAGCTGAGTGGTGGGGAACTTGGTGATGGACTTGCCACGATGCATCTTCTCCTGGCAGTAGGTCAGAGCCAGATCAGCAGCACCCAGAGCGGTACCAACGAACACAGCGGTGAAGCCCAGCTTACCATAAGCGGTGGTGCCCAGCAGCTGAGTGAAGCCGTCGCCGGGCTTGCCCAGGAAGTTGTCTTCAGTGACAATGATGTCGTCCATGAAGATATCCCAAACGTGGGAGCCACGATAGCCGATCTTGTCCCAGGGGCTGGAAACGGAATAGCCCTTGCAGAACTTATCGATGCAGAGGCCGGTGACCTCATCCTTGCCAGTTTCCTCGTTCTTCAGCAGAGCGAAGAGAACCAGGGGGCCGTCATAACCAGCGTTGGAGATGAAGCGCTTCACGCCGTTGAGCTTATAGGTGCCGTCAGCCTGCTTTTCCAAGCGGGTCTTCAGCAGCTTGGGGTCGGAGCCAGTGTCGGGCTCGGTGAAAGCGAAGGAAACGGTCTGCTCGCCGGTGCAGCAGGGAGCCAGCCATCTTTCCTTCTGCTCGTGAGTAGCATAGAGGTCGATAGCTTCCAGACCGAGGATGTACACGTCCAGAGCCTTACCAACGGAGGGGGACACACGGCTGATTTCCTTGATGACAATGGCCTGCTCCACATGACCCATGCCCATGCCGTTGTAGTCTTCGGGGAAGCTGATGCCAATGAAGCCGCACTCAGCCAGCTGCTGGTGAATGTCGTGGGGCAGCTGAGTCTGGATGGTACCGTCGCTCACTTCGACCTGCTCGCCGGCCTCAATCTCTTCAATTCTGGGAGCCAGAACGTCCTGTGCGAAATCTCTTGCGAGATCGTGAATCATCTGCTGGTCTTCGTTCAGTTTGAATTCCATCTAAAAATTCCTCCTGTAAAATTAGTCTTAAAAAAAACAGGCTTCTACTAAAATATTGCCTGGGCATGAGAAGAATGCCCAAGGCAGTATCTCCATGCCGGACAACTTCTACAAGTGCATTATAGCATAACAAGCTTGGGCGAACATGACACATATTGATTATTTTTATCCAGAGCAATAGTTAATTATCACTATTAAAGTCTAAATTTCTGTGGGGGTTTGTCATTAAAATCAATAAAATACCAAGAGAACGGTCGTATCCTATAGGTAGATGCTCCCAAAACCATGCGAGGAGGCACGGCGGCGATTCTTTTTTTAGTATAGGATACAGCGTTCTTTTTGATTGGACAGAATATAAAAAATGAAGGAATTCTTCCGTCACACACTTACTTTTCTGTGTAAAATGTCATGACTTAGGGGTAGAATGGATAAAAAATAGTGAAAATGTCGGAAACAGCCTTGACGTGAAGGAAATAATCCTGTAATATGGGCAGGAAGCGGCGAAAAGAACTTTCGCCGTCCTCTCTTTTGTTCTATTTGATTAAAAAGCTGTTTTGGGGTTACCCCAAAGCGCTCTAATTATAGCCTTGTATAAAGGTAAATTATTCATGTAATATAAGGAGTTGCGAAACATGGAAGTTAAAGTCGTTGGTGTGTATGGTGCAGGCACAATGGGCAGAGGCATTGCTCAGGTCGCTTTGGAAGGCGGCTATGATGTGGTTCTCTATAACCACAGAACCCCTACCTTGGAAAAGGGTGTGGCAGGTATCACACGCAACTTTGAAAAGAAGGTTTCTAAGGGTAAGGCTACACAGGAGCAGACCGAAGCTTGGCTGGGTCACCTGAAGGCTACCACAAATCTGGAGGATTTGAAGGATGTCGATATCGTTTTCGAAGCAATGATCGAAAACATGGAGATGAAAAAGGATGCATTCGAGAAGCTGGCTCCCGTGGTCAAGCCCGAGGCCGTTTTCGTTTCCAATACCTCCTCTCTCAGCATCACGGAGCTGGCTGCTTCCTCCCATCGTCCCGAGAAGTTCCTGGGTATGCATTTCTTCAGCCCCGTGCCCGCTATGAAGCTGGTCGAGATCATCAATGCCTATGATACCTCTGAGGATACCATCGAGACCGGTAAGGCAATCGCTAAGGGCTTTGGTAAGGAATTCGTTACCGTTACCGATGTGCCTATGTTCATTGCAAACCGTGTCATGTGCCCCATGATGAACGAAGCCGTCATTCTCGCCGGCGAGAATGTCTGCTCCTATGAGGATATCGACAAGGCCTGCGAGCTGGGCTACAACCTGCCCATGGGTCCCCTGAAGCTCTCCGATGCCATCGGCATTGATATCATGATCAACGTCATGGAGTCCCTCTATCAGGAGACCGCCGATTCCAAGTATCGTCCTGCACACCTGTATAAGGTTCTCTATCGTGCCGGTCGTCTGGGTCGCAAGAGCGGCAAGGGCTTCTATGATTACACAAAGTAAGGCAATCGCCTTTTAACTACCCAAATCAAGAACCGGACAGGGGGACGTTGCATATCCGCAACGTCCCCTTTTTCTTGTCCCTCATAGGGATATGTGATACAATATTTCAAAATCAAAGAAGAAAGAGAGGCTCAACCTCATGCGTATTGCAAATGTAGTGAATGACTCCATCGTAGATGGGCACGGTCTGCGGTTTACGGTCTTTACACAGGGCTGCCCCCACCATTGTGCGGGCTGTCATAATCCGGAGACCCACGACCCAGCCGGCGGACGAGAGGTGACGCCGGATGAGCTGCTGAGACAGTTTGCCCAAAACCCTCTCATCGAGGGCTTAACCCTATCTGGCGGTGAGCCGTTTTTACAGGCGGAGTCCTGTGCTGCGCTGGCAAGAATGGCACACGAAACGGGCCGCAATGTCTGGACCTATTCAGGCTACACCTTCGAAACACTGCGGGATAAGGGCGATGCCGCTTGGACAGCCCTGCTGAAGGAGACAGACGTTTTGGTGGATGGTCCTTTTTTACTGGAGCAAAAGTCCTATGCGTTACATTTTCGTGGCAGCCGAAACCAGCGCCTGATTGATGTGCAGGAGAGCTTGCGGCGGGGTGCCGTGGTGCTTTGGGAGGAAGCTGATCCTTTGGCAAAATTTACAATTCCGGAATCCTGAAGACAGTATAGAAAAGGAGCGAGGGTCATGACGATAGAAGCAATGCAGCGATACTTTCAAGAAAGAGAGCTTGGCATTCAGGGCGCCACGGGAGAATATGCCGTTTTGATTCCCTTGGTGGAACGAGAAGGGGAACTGTGTCTTTTGTTTGAGACCAGAGCAGAGACCTTGGTTGGGCACCAGCCGGGCGAAGTCTGCTTCCCCGGCGGACGGCGAGAAAAGGGCGAGACAGCTGAAACCACCGCAAAGCGAGAGACCTTTGAAGAATTGGGCATTCCGATGGAGAGCATCGAGATATTAGCCCCCTTGGATTGGGTGCAGGACATCAGTGATCGGGTGGTGTATCCGTTTTTGGGGAAAATCGAGTGGTCGGTTGTGGAGGAGATGAAGCTGAGCAGCGATGAGGTGAAGAACACCTTCTTGGTTCCGCTTACCTTTTTGATGGACTATCCGGAGGAGGTGCACCGTTACCCCATTCGGGTGCAGGTGGATGAGAGCTTTCCCTATGATCGGGTCGGCTTTCCCGGCTATACCTTTCGCTATGGATGGATGGATATTCCCGTCTATGACTATGAAGGACATATCATTTGGGGGATGACGGGGCGCATGGTTCGTTGGCTTTTGCAGGAACTGCATCGCTTTACGGAGGGATAACCAATGGAATCTGTGGAATATTTGGAGCAATACACCCTTCGGCAGTCGGATCAATTTTTTAAGCTCGGGAGAGACAGTATCCTGCTCTCCCGCTTTTGCACGCTCCGTCCCGGCTGGGAGGTTTGTGATTTAGGCTGTGGCGTTGGTTCACTGCTGCTGCTGCTTTCGCTGCGGGAGGAGAGGCTCCGCCGTGTGGGGGTGGAGCTTTCTGTCGGAGCGGCGGCGCTGGCACGGAAGAACCTCCAAGAAAATGATCTGACGGGTGAAATTATCACGGGAGATTTGCGGGAGAAGGCATTGCTGACAGGGGATCGCTTTCAGTTGGTGGTGTCCAATCCCCCTTATTTTCGGGCAGGGTCAGGGAAATCCGGCGGTGTGGCACGGATGGATGAAGCCTGCTCTGTGGGGGAGCT
>CAYQRI010000103.1:0-5504 GCA_964420085.1 uncultured Ruminiclostridium sp. | reverse complement strand
ACCGCCGGAATAGAGAGCGTTCTCATTGGGTGCAGGCATGATGCCGTCCCACACGGCATTGGAGGATCCCTCCTTGCTCTCGGCAGACCCCTCCATCGCCAACACTGTCATTGGTAGCAGGCTCAGCAGCATACAGAATGCCAAAAGCAGACTTACTATCCTTTTCTTCATTTCTCTTATCCTCCGTTTTCCGCCTGCACAAGCAGGTCACACTTACCAAAAAAAGGAAGCGTCACAGCACCTCCGTTGTCGCAAGTATAGCAAATGCAGGGCGTTTTCGGGCAAAAAATGGAAACTCTTATCAAATTCTTACACATTTGGAGAAGACGGTAAGGATCGGGTGTGCTATACTATCTTAAAAAACTGGAGAGGAGTGCTTGCGATGTCCCGTGTGCTGTTTGTGGACGACGACCCCGCTATTTTGCGGGTCAACCGCATCTATTTTGAAAGCCGACGCTATCTGGTTCACACGGCCCAAAGCCGAGAGCAGGCGGAGCAGCTTTTGGAGAAGTACCCTATCGACTGCATCGTGCTGGACATTCTCATGCCCGGTGTGGATGGCTGGGCGCTCTGCCGTGAATGGAAAGCAAAGCGCAGTATTCCCATTGTTTTTCTCACCAGCCTTACCGAGCAGGACTGTCTGTACCGTGGCTTTGAGCTGGGGGCGGATGACTATATCACCAAGCCCTACGAGCTGCGGGAGCTGGAGCTGCGGGTCAAGGCACGCATCCGCCAGCAGACGGAGACTGCCCCCGCTGAACGGCTCGTCTTCCCGCCCCTTGTCATCGATGCGGATGGACGGCAGGTGCTGCTGGAGAACGTGCGCATTCCACTCACCGCCTATGAATTTGATATTTTGCTGCTGCTCGCCCGCAGTCCCGGCAAGGTTTTTTCTATGGCGACCATTTATCGGGAAATCTGGAACCTGCCGGATTTGGGCAACGCCCAGACGGTGCGGGTGCATCTGGCACGGATGCGGCATAAGCTGGAGGACGCCTGTCCCAATCGGCGCTTCATCGAAGTGGTCTGGGGCAAGGGCTTCCTGTTTCGGGCATAAAAAAAGGGGAAACCAATTAAGGTTTCCTCTTTCTCAATGGGTGAATCCTTGCTGCCGCAAACACCACGCCCACCAGCAAGACCGTGGCGGCGGCGGCGCCAAGGCTGCGGTCAGCGTAGCCTATAGGCGGACTTTGCCGTTCAGGCTGGGCGGGTTCCTGCTCCGTGACAGCAACCAATGGTGTCAACTCGGGCTGCGCTTGTGCCGATGTAGTCTGGCTTTGCCCCATATCCGTTGCTTCTATTGTAGGACGCTCGGCAGGCTTCGGATTTCCAGGACGGTCCGGCGGTGCTGAGGGATTCGGCTTTGTCGGCTCCTTTGAGGGCTGCTCTGTTCCTTCTGTGGGTGGCACAGGCTCGAAGCTGCTCGGTGGTGCCGGTGGCATCAACGGCATTGACGGTATTGACGGTAGTAACGGTATTGACGGCTCCGGCGGTTTTTCCGGTGGTGTCGGCGATTCCCCCTCCGTCAAATCGGGTGTTTCCGGCTCTTGGGCGGGCTGCTGCTCCACACGGTCGGACTCCCCCTGTCCGCCTCCCCCACGGTTGCCGCCACTATCGTCATAGTCGCCCTCGGCGGGTATCGTGACATTGCTGTTGGGTGGAAGATTTGTCGGCGGTGTGATACAGATAACGTTGCTGGTTGCTTCTGCTCCACTCCCCCACTCCACCACCGCTCGCAGGTGAAACGACTCTTTGCTCAGCGGTTCCATATAGGAAAAGAAGGTGTTTTTTCCATCGTCACTGTGCTTGCCAATCAGCAGCGGGTTTTCCACGCCGCTCCATGCATCCACCCCGCTATCCCATCGAAAGGTGGCCGCCACTTCCCACTGCATCCCATCTGCGCTACGGTGTATGTAGATGGCCGATGTGTCATCCGAAATGCGGGGCAGAGACAGGGTAAGTACCAACTGCCCCTGGTCTGTAACTTTGCGCACCTCACCCGTTAAAGCGGGAGGTTCTGGTTTCGGCTCGGGCTCGGGATTGGGCTCCGGTTCTGGCTCAGGATTGGGTTCTGGATTGGGTTCCGGTTCCGGCTCAGGCTCGGGTTCTGGATTGGGTTCCGGTTCCGGCTCTGGCTCGGGTTCCGGCTCGGGAACGATATTTTCATCCTGCACAATGTCCTCCCGCAGTATAAGTCCCTCAGCCACTTCCAAGTTGCCCCCCTGTTCTATCACAATGCCGCCCTGTGGCATCCACGGTTCCGTCAGGTCATGCCAGCGGGTGATGATAAGCGCACCGCCCGCTTCCACTCTAACGCAACCCGGCGGTCCCATTAGCACCAGTCCTGGATTGTCGATAACGAGGCTTGCTCCATTCGGCACACGAAGCGTTCCGACAGCAGTCAAATCTACACGACCAGCCTCTTCACCCAGCGTCACCGTTCCGTCTAATGTAAGTCCCTGTGGAAGAACACCTTCCCGTAGCGGCTCCGGTGCGCCGTTATACCATGCCAGCAGCTCCTCCTGCGAAACGATACTGGTGGATGTCGGTCGCTCAATCGCATGGGCGGGGATGAAAAAAAGACTGCACAGCGTCAATACCAGCGGCAGGCAAACTGCTTTGTATATGTGTTTCATAACTTCCTCCTGAAAGGCGGCGATTCATTGAATGTGAATTTAAAACGTGCACTGCCTGCACTTTTGTGTGGTTTAATGGTACTCGGTGCGCTGTTGGGACTCTTCCGGCTGACCTATCTTTATGACAATCGCTATACGGCAGGCCCGCCCTACGGAAAAGATGGTGTATTCTCCTTCAGCGAGGGGGATTTAAACCGACCGCTGTTTCTCATAGACGGCTGGCTTTTTTCGGTGGATGGTGGCGCAGAGCAGGAGACCTTTTTGGGAGAATACTCCAACTTTTCCTTTGTGTCGGGGCACACCTCACCCTTTGGCACGGCGGTCTATCGTCTGACTCTGCGCTGCCCGGGAACGCACGCCCTCAGTCTCGAGCTGCCGGAAATTTTCTCTGACTACACCCTTTGGGTCAATGGCGTGCCGACGGCAACGAACGGCAGCGGCACGGTGGTGGATTTACTGCTCACCGACGAGGCGGAGCTGGTGCTCAACGTCGAAAACCAAACCCACTACTATAGCGGGCTTTACAGTCCGCCGGTGCTTGGTGTACCCTCTGTCATTGCCTGTATGGCAACCACCCGCACGCTGCTTTATGCCGTTTTCTGCGCCGTGGCACTGACACTCACCGTATTTTCCGCCGTCATTTGGATATCTCGGGCACGGGAGCCACTGTTTTTTCATTTTGGTGCGCTGTGCCTGTGCTTTTTTGTGACCTGCCTCCACCCACTCATTTGGCAGGCCGGGGGAAGCGGCACACTGTGGTATGCGTGCGAAGACACCGCCCGACTGCTGTTGCTGGTGCAGGCGGTAGAAATCGGCGCACGTCTCACGGGATGGTCGGATACAAAGCCGTGGCGGCGGAAGGTGCGACCCATTTTCACGGCACTTTGCACACTATGCTTTTGCTCTGTTTTCTTTATCATACCGTCTTTCGACCATTTCGTCAATCCATACGGCCACATGATTGACCTTGTCTCGTGGATTGGTTGGGCACTTTTGTGTATCTGTGCCGGACTGTGCCTACGACGGGGTCAGTCGGGCAGCGTCTTTCTCTCCATGAGCGTCTGCGCTCTGGGGGCAGGCTTTCTCACGAATCTGCTGAACAACAACCGTTTTGAGCCGATTGTGGGTGCGTGGCAGGGTGAATATTCCGGTTTTACGCTGGTGCTGATTTTTGGAGGCTTGATGATTGACTACAACCGCCGCATTCTGCTGAAAAATCGGCAGCTCATGTCCCACATGGAGGAGCTTGTCCGGCAGCGGACGGCGGAGCTTCACATGGTGCTGGAGGAGCGCAAAAACTTTTTCTCCGACATGGCGCACAATCTCAAAGCGCCCGTTGCGGCGGTGCACGGCTTCATTAGCCTGATCCGTGAGGGAAACCTCTATCTGGATGACGAGCTGCGGGAGTATATCCGGCTCATCGAGGGGGAAAACGAAGAGATCCGAACCAGAGTGCAGGCGCTTTCGGCGCTCAACGCCTACGACCGCATGACCTCCCCCGTAGTCACGCTGGATGTGGATGCGCTTTTGTCGGAGGTGGAGCGGCACAATGCGCCCGACGTAAGCGTGATGGGTATTCACTTCTCGGTGGGGCGGCTTGGTACTCCGGCAGCCATACTCGGCCAACGGGACAAGCTGATGATCCTCTTTGAGAATCTGATTTATAATGCACTTTCCTTCACGCCCAAGCACGGCAGCATTTCTATCCTGCCACAGCTCCGTGGAGATGCTGTGGTCATTGAGGTGACCGACACCGGAAGTGGCATTGCACCCGAGCACCTGCCCCATATTTTTGAGCGCTTTTATGTGGGACGGGCGGATCAATCCAAGGGCAGCGGTCTGGGGCTGTATATCGCAAAGCTGACCGTAGAGGAGCTGGGCGGTGGGATTACCGTAGAGTCCAAGGTCGGACAAGGCACAACCTTTACCATTACACTTCCCGCTCAACACCTATAATGACGAAAGCTTTGATCCATTCAACCGATTGAGGGCAAAGCGGGCCTATTGTTTCGGCGCATAATTTACTTGATTTTGGCAATACTATCTGTTACTCTGATAGTAATTGATACTATAAGCTATCACAAGGCGGTGAAAAGATGAACACAAAAACGCTTTCCCAAATGATGCAGGATAAACACTTTTTCGATTTAAAGAAAATGCAATATAAATATTCGGCAGAAGCAGTCGACGATTTGCTGGAAGCGTTACAGGCAATGAGCTATCTGGATTTGCCTATCGTAGATTTTGATGGCAAGTCTTGCCGCTATCTGCCCAGCCATTGCAACATCCGCACGGGGGTAATCAAAAAGTTACTCATGGAACCGGACGGCAAAGAACGCTTTGGTAAAAAGGCAATGACAGATGAAATTGAGGCAAGCCTACAAATTGAAAACATTCATTCCAACCGTAACAGTGTGCGGAAAATTTTAGATGGCTTTGCCCCTGAGCATGAGGAAGAAAAGCGGATTTTCGGCATGAAAAAGGGGCTGGATTTTATTGCCGATACCCGAAATAAAATTACAGAGAAAAACCTTCACAAGCTGTATCGGTTGTCGGTGGGTGACTTTTTAGCGGATAATGACCGCTTACCGGCGGATGCTCTTTACAGAAATGATGCCGTTTTTATTGTAGGCGACAAAAACTATCACAAAGGCATTTCCCACGAGCTTTTACCAAGCTATATGACCCGGCTAATCGCCTTTGCCAATCAAAAAGATGGTATTTCTGAGCCACTAAAAGCATCCATGCTGCATTTTTACTTTGCGTATCTGCACCCCTATTTTGACGGAAATGGCAGAACAGCAAGGCTGTTCCACCTGTGGTATTTGGTGCAGCAGGGATTTTCCTCCACCTTGTTTTATGCTTTTT
>CAYQRI010000102.1:0-5541 GCA_964420085.1 uncultured Ruminiclostridium sp. | reverse complement strand
CCCATTTCCTCCAGACGGTCAAAGAGTCCGGCGGTGCGGAGCATACGGTCGAACCAGTTTCTGGATTCCACGTCGCCAAAGTTGACGTTTGCCATGGTTTTCTGGAGCCATGCACCCTCCACGAGCCAAACGTCGTCCACCTGACGGATGGAGAGCGGCTCGGAGGTATCCACCACGGGCGGACGCTCCACATATTCCGGCTCATAGACGATGACTGGAGGCAGATGGGCAAGCTCACCGGCGGCGGCCTTCATCAGCTCACGCACCCCCTGATGGGAGACCGCAGACATCTCAAAGAAGGAAAAGCCAAGGGCTTCCACATGATTTTTCAGCGCATCGAGCAGGGTACGATCCTCTAAAATATCGGTCTTATTGGCAACGACAAGCATTTTACGCCCGGCAAGTGCGGGGCTATATTCCGCTAATTCCGCATTGATTGTCTCAAAATCTGCCACGGGGTCTCTACCCTCACAGCCGGAGACATCGACAACATGGATAAGGAGGCGGCAGCGGTCGATATGGCGCAGGAAATCATGTCCCAAGCCGGCACCGTCGGCAGCACCCTCGATGATACCAGGGATATCTGCCATGACAAAGGAGACACCCTCATCGACAAAGACGACGCCTAAGTTGGGGAATAACGTGGTGAAGTGATAGTTTGCAATTTTGGGGCGTGCTTTTGTCGCCACAGAGAGCAAGGTGGATTTTCCGACATTGGGGAAGCCGACCAGCCCGACATCTGCCAAGAGCTTTAGCTCAAGCAGGACGATCCGTTCCTTGCCGGGCAGACCTGCTTTGGCGAACTGGGGCACCTGACGAGTAGGGGTTGCAAAATGCTTATTACCCCAGCCGCCGTTGCCGCCACGGCAAAGGACAAAAGGCTCATCTCCGGACATATCCTTGATAATCTCGTTGGTTTCCGCATCACGAATGACGGTGCCGCGGGGCACCTTAATAATGAGCGGTTGCCCGTCCTTACCGGTGCAGCGTCTGCCGCTGCCGTTGCCGCCATCCTCTGCCACATACTTTCGTCTGTAACGAAAGTCCATCAGGGTGGACATATTTTCGTGAACCTGCAAGATGATATCGCCGCCTCGCCCACCATCTCCGCCGTCTGGTCCGCCTGCTGCGACGTATTTTTCACGGTGGAAGGAGACAGCACCATTGCCGCCAGCACCTGACCTGACTGTGATACGAGCGGTATCAATAAACGTATTTGCCATTTGGCACCTCCTTTAAAAGGTCATTGTTGCATGGATCAATCAGTAAATTTAGAAAAAGCCCCGAACGGTCCTCCCGTTCGGGGCTTAGGATTCGCAGTTTTTCGGAAATTACTCCGCAATGGCCTCCACAATGGAAACCTGCTTACGGTCCTTGCCCAGTCTTTCAAACTTGACACGGCCGGTTCTCAGAGCAAACAGGGTATCATCCTTGCCGATGCCGACGTTGACACCGGGGTGGATATGGGTACCACGCTGACGAACCAGAATGTTGCCAGCCAGCACGAACTGACCATCGCCCCGCTTGACGCCCAGACGCTGTGCAGCAGAGTCACGGCCGTTACGGGTGGAGCCAACGCCCTTCTTATGTGCGAAGAACTGAAGTCCGATATGAAGCATAGGTTACACCTCCATGACGTTAATATTTTCGGGATATTCCTCTCGCAGCTGAACGAAATAAAGCATAAGACCGGTGAGGATCGTTTGACAGATCGCATCGGGCTCACCCGTCAGGTTGCGAGGAAGCGTGAGAGTGATGGAGGCATCCTTTTCGCTGACCTTAACCGCAGCTTCGAGGTCCAAAACGTCATTGACGGTGGCTTCTACGAGGCGAACGGCACTGGTAATGGCAGCACAGAGGATGTCCTCTCCGGATTCGGCAAGCGCACTATGACCTTCCACAGAGAAGGAAATGATGCGGTCGCCCTCCGTTGTAAAGGATGCGGTTGTCATTAGGCGTTGATCTTCTTGATCTCGACCTTGGTATAGGGCTGACGATGACCCTGACGCAGGCGGTAGCCCTTCTTAGGCTTGTACTTAAAGATGACGACCTTCTTACCCTTGCCATTTTTGACAACGGAAGCGTCAACGGAAGCACCTTCCACGATGGGGGCGCCGAACTTTGCGTCGGTCTCACCCAGAATGGCGAGAACCTTGTCAAACTTAATTTCGTCACCGGCTTCATTGTTCAGCTTTTCGATGAAGAGGACGTCGCCCTCAGCCACCTTGTACTGCTTACCGCCGGTTTCAATGATTGCATGCATAATGTTGCACCTCTTTCCTTAATTACGGGCTCGCTGTCGTGGGAGAAGCCTAACAGCCGAGGCTGTTGGGGGAAAATCACGGGATCCCAAAGAGGAAAAGCCCTGAGGGATGCGATCCATTTTCACCTGCGCTTACTTCATGACCCATTCAAAGCGGCTTTGAAATTATATCAGTACACACAGATAAAGTCAAGGGTATCCCACCATTTTTTCGGACATTTTCCGTATGATCTTCTGTTTTTTGTCAAGGTCTTTGGCAGTGGCCTATTCCCCAAGGGCGATTCTGGCTTCGCCGGTGGCATCCACCACAATTTTCATGGGTTTCACATAGCGGTCATAGAATTGTTTTTTCTCTGCGGCAGACATATCGGCTCGTGTGGCGGTATAGGCGTCATTCAGCAAGCTGTTGATATTAAAATGAACCTGATTTTCCAAGGAACGCCGCAATTCGGAAAGCAGTGCTTCGATTTTAATGGCATTGCTGTTCCCTGTGCAGAAGTCGTCGATGTGGCAATAGGTCATACCATAATCATCGAGGGCTTCCTTGATGCGCGGACTGCACTTTTCGTATTCGACCATAACAAGAAATCGCATCTGCGGCATGGAGGAAATCAGTCCCCAGTAATCGGAATCGCTGGAAACCAAAATAAAGGAATCTATTTTGTTCTCATAATATTCCCGACATGTGCCGCTGGTCAGACGGATATCGACCAGCGACTTATTTTCTTTGATCCGCTCGATCATGGTATGCTCGATGGGGATTTCAGTAAACTGTTCCAATATTTTCCAAGCGGAGGCAGTATGGATATCATCATAGAGGATAATCTTATTGATTTTACTGATGAGTGCCTTTTGGTCTAAGTTATTGAGCACGGCATAGAGCTTATAGGGATCAGAATTCTCACAGTCCACCACAACTGCCACACGCTCACTTTCGGCAAGAAAGCGGTAGATGCCGTCCTTTGCGATATTGCCGGCATCGGAAACCTTGCTGACGTCATAGAAGACATCCTCATGCGCTTCATAGAGCAGGGAAACAAATTTTTTATCATTATAGAGAATATTGCCTTGATTTGATGCGGGCCAGTTGATATAAACTTGGTAGGGATAAAAGCCTTTCCGCGCATAGTATTCCTTAGCCGCCCGTTTAATCCCTTCCTCCGTGGTTCCATTGGGCATAATAAAGAGGGCACGAATATAGTCCCAATTGAGCCAAAGGGGGAGCAATTTTTTACATTGATTGATTTGATTGGAGATATGTTTATTGATATCGATTAAATATTGGTTCAGCTTGTAATTTACCTTGACGAGAGCTATGCCATCCCTCTGGAGCTGTTCAATGGATTCGACTGGAACGAGGTCAGGCAGGTTATGTATATTTTTCAGGTCATAGTAAATGGCGTTGCTAATTTGACTATAGTTGCGTTCAATGGCAGTACGCACGGCGCACAAATGACGCACAATGCGAGCGGTTTTATCCCGTTCCAAGGCTTCATAGTGCTCCAGCTTTGGCGGCTCGTATTCATTTTCAAAGATTTTCTTTGGGACACCGATTAAGTACGCAATTTTTGAAACGACCATATAGGTACTATTTTCAAAGTCGGTATAGGTATGCTTCGCACTGTTCTGTTCTTGAATGGAGGACTCAAGTTTTGATGTTGTATTGGGATCATTCATAGTAATTTCCTTTCGTATAATCGAAAACGAATCTATCATTTCACTTTATGGTATCACAAAAAGCAAAAAAATCCAGAAAAACTTGCTGATATTCCAAATTTTCTGCCTACTTTGCAGAGGGCAGCGTCTTTACTTTCTCAACGCTTGAAGCTGTGCTATACTGTTGCAAACAGGATGCGTTGGTGCGCTATGGATTTCATCTCCCAGTATCTTCATTGCATCAGAGACTCCTTAAAAAACAAAAAGGAGGGGTTGAGATGAATCTCAATTATATCAGAGGGATTCGGCTGAACCGACTGCCATCGAAGGAATCGTATCTTTCTCAGCTGCCGGTTGTCCGCAGGCTGTTTGAGCAGGGGGAATTGCAATTTAACGGTCCCGTGACCTTTCTTGTGGGGGAAAACGGCATTGGAAAATCCACGCTTTTGGAAGCAATTGCTGTGGCCTACGGCTTCAATGCGGAGGGCGGCACCCGAAACTTTAATTTTTCCACCTACCATTCAGAATCGGATCTGTGCGATCACCTGACACTGATTCGTGGGAGCTATCCAAGGGACGGCTTTTTTCTGCGGGCGGAAAGCTTTTATAATGTAGCCAGCAACATTGACCGCATGGACAAAAACCCATCGTTCGGCGCTCAGCTCATCGACAGCTACGGCGGGATTTCCCTGCATGAGCAATCCCACGGCGAAAGCTTTTTGGCGCTGGTGCAGAATCGATTTGGCGGCAACGGTCTTTATATTCTGGACGAACCCGAAGCGGCCCTCTCGCCCACACGGCTGATGACGCTGTTATGTGAGATCCGTCGCTTGGTCAAGCAAAATTCCCAGCTCATCATTGCCACCCACTCCCCTATTTTGATGGCGTATCCACAAGCCTTGATTTATGAGTTGACAGAGGAGCACATCCGCCCCGTGACCTATCGGGAAACCGAGCATTATCAGCTCACCCGCCGCTTTCTGGAAAATCCAGAAAAGATGCTCCACTATCTGTTGGACGAGCTGGAGTAGAGATGTATCTTTGCTTGACGTCAGGGCAGCATAAAAAGCGAAGCGACAAAACATATCCGTTCGGTCGCTTCGCTTTTGGATTTCTCTGGTGTTTAAGGTGCGTTACATCATTTGATTGGCTACTTTATACTTATACATCTTTTCTGCGTGATTCTGCTCCTCGGTCTGAATGTCGTTGAGGAGTCTTCTGACATCAGAATCGCCGAACTGGAACAAATCAAAGTTGTAGGCAGAGGCGACGTACTTCTCTGTGGAAATCGCATCGGTGCAAAGAAACTTATCGTTATCCTTGTTTGCTTGGTTGAAGTCCCCTGTATAGGTAGCCAGAGGGGAGTAATTTTTTCCTGCCGTGTCATTCGTGTTGACCGAAGGAACCGTACCGCTGAGCACCTGACTGAGGGAGTCATAATGCTCCTGCTCCTCACTTTTAATAGAGGCGAAAAGCTTCTTCAATACGGGGTCCTTTGCAGCTGCTTCATTTCGCTCGTATTTTTCAATACAAAGCTTTTCCTGATCCTGTAAATCGGTGAGGATCGAACGCTCTTTTTCGGTGATGTTCATCATGATTTCCTATTGTGCAGGCGAAGCCTC
>CAYQRI010000101.1:0-5588 GCA_964420085.1 uncultured Ruminiclostridium sp. | reverse complement strand
GTCATCGTGGTGATCAACAAAATTGACCGACCCGACCAGCGGATTCACGACGTCATGGATGAGGTTTTGGAGCTTCTTCTGGATCTGGATGCCACCGACGAACAGCTCGATTCCCCCACCCTGTTCTGCTCCGCACGACAGGGCATCTGCTCCCGTGACCCCGATGTCTTGGGAACCGATTTGTCTCCCCTCTTTGAAACCATCGTGGACTATATCCCTGCCCCCGAAGCAGACCCTGCAAAGCCCTTCCAGATGCTGGTCTCCTCCATCGACTACAACGAATTTGTGGGACGCATTGCCGTGGGACGCATTGAGCAGGGTTCCATCAAGCAGAATCAGGAGATCGCCGTCTGCAACTACCACAACCCCGAACTGAGCCGTAAGGCAAAGGCCGTTAGCCTGTATCAGTTCGAAAGTCTGGGACGTGCTCCCGTCACCGAAGCAACTGCAGGCAATATCATTGCCATGTCGGGCATTGGTGATATCACCATCGGTGATACCATTTGTGCGGCCGGTGCCGTAGAGCCGCTGCCCTTTGTGCAGATTTCTGCCCCCACCATCGAAATGACCTTCTCGGTCAACGATTCTCCCTTCGCCGGCAGAGAGGGCAAGTATGTCACCTCCCGAAACCTGAGAGACCGTCTGATGAAGGAAACCCTCAAGGATGTCTCTCTGCGGATCACCGATACCAGCTCCACCGAGGCGTTCAACGTCGCCGGTCGTGGCGAAATGCACCTTTCCATTCTGATCGAAACCATGCGTCGTGAGGGCTACGAATTCCAGGTCTCCCCGCCCCGTGTGCTGTACAAGGAAATTGACGGCGTCAAGTGCGAGCCGCTCGAGCGTCTTGTGGTCGATGTCCCCTCCGATTCCGTCGGTGCCGTCATCGAAAAAATGGGCTCCCGCAAGGGCGACCTGCTGGAAATGACCCCCGTGGGTACCCGTATGAAAATCGAATTCCTGGTACCCGCCCGTGGTCTGTTTGGCTATCGGAACGAATTTTTGACCGATACCCGCGGCGAGGGCATCATGGCCTCCGTCTTCGATTCCTACGCCCCCTTCCGCGGCGAGGTCTCTCGCCGGAATTCGGGCAGCTTGGTCTGCTTCGAAACCGGAGAATCCGTCACCTATGGTCTTTGGTCCGCACAGGAGCGTGGCGTTCTCTTTTTGGGTGCCGGTGTCCCTGTCTATGGTGGCATGGTTGTCGGCGAAACCCCCAAAAACGAGGATATCACCGTCAATATCTGCCGCAAGAAGCAGCTCACCAATATGCGGGCCTCCGGCTCCGACGAGTCCCTTCGTTTGGTGACGCCCCGCTCTATGAGCTTGGAGCAGTGCTTGGAATTTTTGGCGGATGATGAGCTTTTGGAGGTCACCCCTGAGAACCTGCGTCTGCGCAAGCGGCTTTTGAACCACGAGCAGCGCATGAAGGCGCTCAAGGGCAACAAGAAATATCAGGATCTGTAAACGCTGTAAGGTGGGAGTGAGACGAAGAAAAATCTTCGTCTCACTCCCACCTTTTTTAGTTTCCGGCAGATACTCCGTCAGCCCGTCTCTTCGATAACAGCTCTTTTGAACATCCGCATAGCAGCTTGCACCTCTTCTCCCATTCGCCTAAAAAAGCGGATAAGCTGCAAAAAATTAGCACTGTCCTTGGAAAATTGAAAAAAATTTTTGAAAACCCCTTGCATTTTCTCGGGGTCTGATGCATAATAACTTAGCACTCTACTTCATCGAGTGCTAGCACACAACAGGAGGCATATTTTCAAATGGAAAAGAAAGAATTTAAAGCCGAATCGCAGCGGCTCATGGATTTGATGATCAATTCCATTTATACCCATAAGGAAATCTTCTTGCGTGAGATTATCTCCAACGCCAGCGACGCCATTGATAAGCTCGCCTATCGGGCACTCACCGACGAAAAGGTGGGGTTAAGCCGTGAGGATTTCAAAATTGTCATCACCCCCGATATGGACGCCCGCACCCTCACCATTTCGGATAACGGCATCGGCATGACACAGGAGGAAATGGAAAACAATCTGGGTACCATCGCCAAGAGCGGCTCTCTCCAGTTTAAGAAGGAGACGGAAAACGAGGACAACGCAGAATTGGACATCATCGGTCAGTTTGGCGTGGGCTTCTACTCCGCCTTCATGGTGGCCGACAAGGTTTCTGTCGTTTCCAAGGCCTACGGCTCGGATACTGCCTATCGCTGGGAATCTGAGGGCGTAGACGGCTATACCATCGAGCCTTGTGAAAAGGACAGCGTAGGCACCGACATCATCATGACCATCAAGACGGATGTGGAGGACGTGCTGTACAGCTCCTATCTGGAATCCTATCAGCTCTCCCAGCTCATCAAGAAATATTCCGATTACATCCGCTATCCCATCCGTATGGAGATGGAGCGCAGCGTCGCCAAGCCCAAGCCTGAGGATGCCGGCGACGACTATAAGCCCGAATATGAGACCGTGAAGGAATGGGAGACCATCAACTCCATGGTACCCATCTGGCAGCGTCCCAAGAGCGAGGTGCAGGAGGGCGACTACGAGGACTTTTATAAGAGCAAGTTCGGTGACTGGCAGGAGCCGCTGCTCACCGTCCACGTTGCCGCCGAGGGCAACTTTGAATATAAGTCCCTGCTCTATATCCCCAGCCAGCTCCCCATGAATTACTATTCCACCGACTTCAAAAAGGGCTTGCAGCTCTATTCCTCCGGTGTGATGATTATGGAGAAGTGCTCCGAGCTTCTGCCCGACCACTTCAGCTTTGTGCAGGGCGTGGTGGACACCCCCGACCTCTCCCTGAACATCTCCCGTGAGATGCTGCAACACGACCGTCAGCTCAAGGTCATTGCAAACAACATCGAAAAGAAGATTAAAAACGAGCTGGTCAAGCTCATGAAGAACGACAGAACCAAGTACGAGCAGTTCTGGAGCGTATTCGGGATGCAGTTCAAGTATGCCATCATGAATGCCTATGGTCAGAATCGGGATACCCTGCGTGATCTGCTGCTGTTCTGGTCTTCCAAGGAGGACAAGCTGACCTCCTTGCAGGAATACGTCGAGCGTATGCCCGCTTCGCAGGAGAAAATCTACTATGTCTGTGCCGACAGCGTGGAGCACGCTGCCAAGATGCCGCAGGCCGAGCGTGTCCTGAAGGCTGGCTATGAGGTGCTGTACCTCATCATGGATGAGGACGAAATTGTGCTGCAAATGCTGGAAAACGTCCAAGAAAAACCCTTTATGTCTGTTGCCAGCGAGGACGCTTTGCCCGTCACCGATGCAGAAAAGGCCGTGGCGGAGCAGGCGGAGAAGGAACACAAAGAGGTTTTGGACTTCGTGCAGGAGACGCTGAAGGAGAATATTTCCAAGGTGCGGATCTCTAAGATTCTGCAAAGCGGCTCGGTCTGCCTGACGGCAGAGGGCGGTGTGACCTTGGAAATGGAGAAGTATTTCCGCAAGATGCGGAAGGACTTCCCGATGAAGGCAGAAAAGGTTTTGGAGCTGAACCCTGAATCGGGTGCATTCCAAGCGCTCTGCCGTGCGTACGCAGAGGACAAGGATGCCGCCGCTGCCTATGCAGAGATTCTGTATAATCAGGCGCTCATCATTGCGGACATTCCCCTGCCCGACCCCGCTCGTTATGCCGAACTCGTCTGCTCCCTCATGAAATAAGGGGGCGAAGTCCCCTCTTAATCTCGAGTTCGTACCTTTGTGAATGGAATGCACATTGGTTCCCAAAAGAAACGTGGTTTTCAACGCCGCAGGCACCGTCAGGGGGGCAAAGCCCATTCTATCACAATGAAAAAACCGTTCCCATCGTCATTCTATCGAATTATAGTTCGGTAGGACACGGTGAGAACGGTTTTTTAATTTTGATAGGAACCAAACAATGGTTCGCCTATTGGTGCTGTGTTTTATAGGGTCTTCTTTCTTCACCCGACAGCGCAGCCTGCACAGTCTGCGCAATTCGGGAAGCTTTTTTTATCATAGGCAATGCCGTTTCGGTCATAGTAGTCTTTGACGGCGGACTTAATCGCCTCCTCTGCAAGGACAGAGCAATGGATCTTATGGGCAGGCAGACCGCCCAAGGCCTCAACTACCTGCTTATTTGTAAGAGAAAGTGCTTCCTCAACGGTCTTCCCCTTAATCATCTCTGTCGCCATAGAGGTGGATGCAATGGCACTGCCGCAGCCAAAGGTTTCAAAACGAATGTCCGCAATGCGATCATCCTGAATATCAAGGTAAATCTTCATAATATCGCCGCACTTGGCGTTGCCCACCTCGCCAATTCCATTGGCATTTTCAAGCTCACCGACATTGCGTGGATTGACAAAGTGATCCATCACTGTTTTCGTATATAAAGCCATCGTTTTTCTCCTTTACAGTATAAAGTTTCGTTTGCCGTTCTGCAAGTCTCTCCAAACGGGAGAAATGCTTCTCAGATAGGCGACAACCTCCGGGATCTCTTTGCAGAGGTAGTCCATTTCTTCTTCTGTGTTCCATTCGCAGAGGGAAAGCCGCAGCGAGCCATGGGCTACCTCATGGGGTCTTCCGATTGCCAACAGCACATGGCTGGGATCGAGAGAGCCGGAGGTGCAGGCAGAGCCGGAGGATGCATAAATCCCCTTCTGATCCAACAGCAGCAGCAGGCTTTCCCCCTCGATGCCCTCAAAGCAGAAGCTGACATTGCCGGGCAGTCGATTGGCTTTGGTTCCGTTGAGCTGTGTGTGCGGAATTTGGGATAGGCTGGCGATGAGCTTGTCCCGCAGGGCGGAAACCCGTTGTGTATTTTCCTTCAAATGGGTGTTGGCTTCAGAAAGTGCCGCTGCCATGCCCACAATTGCTGGAATATTTTCCGTGCCGCCACGCTTGCCACGCTCCTGCGCACCGCCTTCGATCAGGTTGGAGAGTACAATCCCCTGCCGTGCATACAGTGCGCCAACTCCTTTGGGTCCGTGGAACTTGTGGCCGGAGAGAGACAGCAGGTCTATGTTTTGTTCCACCACATGGATGGGCAAATGTCCGACCGCCTGCACGGCATCGGTGTGAAACAGAATGCCACGCTTGCGGCAGAGTGCTCCAATTTCTGCAATGGGCAGGATGGAGCCGATTTCATTGTTGGCATACATCGTGGTAACGAGACAGGTATCCTCCCGCAGGGCACGCTCCACCTGCTCTGCCGTAATGGTTCCGCTTTCCCCAACGGGCAAAAGCTCGACAGAAAAGCCCTGCTTTTCCAGCTTCTCTAAGGTATGCAGTACGGCATGATGCTCAAAGGCGGTGGAGATAATATGTCGTTTCCCCTTCCGCTCGCCGAGCTTGGCCGCCGATAGAATCGCCCAGTTATCCGCTTCGCTGCCACCGGAGGTGAAATAAAGTTCTCTTGGCTTGCAGCCGAGGGCTTCCGCCATTTGTTCCCGTGCTTCCTGCAAGGCCTCCGCCGCCTGCTGTCCGACCGTATGCAGGCTGGAGGGATTTCCGTAATGCTCTAGCATATAGGGCAGCATCGCATCCAACGCCGTTTGGCTCATTTTGGTGGTTGCTGCGTTATCAACATAGATTTGCATGGTCGTTCTCCCCTTT
>CAYQRI010000100.1:0-5644 GCA_964420085.1 uncultured Ruminiclostridium sp. | reverse complement strand
GCGGCGAAGCGCCCGAGCCGGCTCGCCGCTAGCTAAGACCCGAAGCGAAACAGAAAGCTACGAGAATCCCCCGTGGGGATTTTCGTAGCTTTCTGTGCAGTCGGAGGGGCTTAGAGCAGCGACCAGCGAGCCGTGCGAGGCGTGACAGCGGCGAAGCGCCCGAGCCGGCTCGGCGGCGAAGCGCCGCTCCTAGCTCGAGTTCGCTCGGTTGTGATAGAATCGACAAATGCGCCCGGTATGAAGTGGTGCGGAGTAGGGGCGAACACGCAGTTCGCTCCTACATTCCGTTTCGGGCAGCGATTTTGATTGGAGCACCAACGGTTAGACCCGAGATCAACAGGCGGCGAAGCGCCCGAGCCGGCTCGCCGTGGGCTAAGGCACGGAACGCAGCGGCAACCCAAGAAAACCCCGAAAGGGGATGTTCCTTTGTCATTCTGAGCGAAGCGAAGCATCTTTTCCGATGACACATCCCTCCCTGATATTGCGTTTGTAAAAACCGTTCCCATCGTGGTCTATTGAAATCAGTTCAGTAGAAGCACGATGGGAACGGTTTTTTGTGCCTTCATAAAAAACCCCGCAAAAGGTTTTGTCGGAAATTGAGAAAATCTACAAAAAATACCTTGTAAATTATGGAAAACTGTGATATAGTACAAATAGAAAGAAGCTGCAGTAGAATAGGATATGAAGTTTCCACCCTGTCTGACTAAGGTCGATGACCTTAGAAGAAAGGAGATAGCATAATGAAAATTCAATTCTCAAGCAAGAACATCACCGTTCCCGAACGTGTGTATACCTACGCAGAGCTCCGCATCAACGAGATTGAGCACCTCTTCCGTGTCACCCCCGAGGCTATGGTCGTCTTTAGCGCCGCCGACGGCAGACACGCTGTTGAAATCACCATCTTCTCCGGGGTTACCATCTTCCGTGTGGTGGAAGAAACCTCCGATATGATGGTCTCCATCGACGCTGCCATCTCCTCCATTCGTCGGCAGCTTAAGGGACACCGCAACGAGCTGAAAAACAGCATCGACTTTGACGAGTTCGAAAAGGACTCCAATGACCTCATCTTCATCCCCGAGGTGGATGAATTCCAAGCGCCTGCCTATAAGGTCGTTCGCTCCAAGGAATTTGAGTTCGGTCCCATGAGCGTGCAGGAAGCCATTTTGCAGATGAACCTAATTGGTCATGCCTTCTTCGCCTTCCGTGATGAAGCCAAGGACGATGCCTTCTCTGTGGTCTACCGCCGTAACGATGGCGGCTATGGCGTTCTCAGAGATAAAGCCAAGAAATAACCGGTGTCGGGTGATCCGCACCCTGTCACATGACATCCTAAACATCAAACGCCCATCGGCACAGCTCGTGCCGATGGGCGTTTTTATGTGCTATCTGTGGTCAAGACCCATCACATCAATCGAATGATGCATATGAATTGCCATGGCGTGTTCGGCACCCCCTGCATCCCGTTTGCGGAAAAAATCCATAATCAAAGCGTGGTCTCGTCGGGTATCCTCTGCCAGCTGCTCCTTTTGCTCTCCTGCATCCACCGCCGTCCCCACCGCTTGGCTGATGATGGGCAGTAGGCGCATCATAAATTCATTGTGGGTTGCCCGTACAATGGCGGCATGGAAGGCTTGGTCGGCATCCGTGCGGTCACGCCCCTCCCGAATGCAGCGATCTACCGCTTCACCGCAGGAGAGAATGTCCGCCATTTCCTCCTTTGTGGCACGTTGGCACGCCAGACGGGCGGCACTTGGCTCCACAATTTGACGCAGTTCAAATAAATCTCGAAGCTGCCCCCGCACGGCATCCAGATGGGAAAAGCCATAGTCGTTGATGTGGGAAACTTCTGCCGAAACAAAGGTGCCACGTCCCCGGTGTACCTCTAAAATGCGTTGAGAGGTCAGGCTGTGCAGCGCCTCCCGCAGGGTCGTGCGGCTCACACCCAAGGACTGAGACAGCAGCAGCTCGTTCGGCAGCTTCTCGCCCGGGGCAAACGACTGCTCCAAGACGATCATATTGTAGAGCCGTTCGGCGGTTTGCTGTGACAAATTCTTTTTCATAAGACTCTCCTTTTGGTGCATCAATACAAAGTTTAAGGATTTCGGTCGGGATTCGTCGGACGCTCTTGACATCCTTTCTGCTATCATATAATATATAGTCATACAATGCAAGTGTGGTCATACAACTTATCTGACCCAATGCAGCCATGCCACTTAAAGGAGGACACAGATGATGCGTTCCGATCAAATCACAAAAGGGGTGGAGCGTGCCCCCAACCGAAGCTTACTCTATGCCTTGGGCTATACCGCCGAGGAGCTGAGCCGTCCCTTGGTCGGCGTTGTCAGCTCTTGGAATGAAATCGTACCCGGGCATATGGATTTGGATAGAATCGTAGAAGCCGTCAAGGCAGGTGTGCGTGCCGCTGGCGGTACGCCCGTGGTCTTTCCCGCCATTGCCGTCTGCGACGGCATCGCCATGGGTCACGTCGGCATGAAATATTCCCTCGTCACCCGTGACCTGATTGCCGATTCCACCGAAGCCATGGTTATGGCGCATCAATTCGACGGTCTGGTCATGGTACCCAACTGCGATAAAAACGTGCCCGGTCTGCTGATGGCCGCCGCACGCCTCAATATTCCCACCATCTTCTGCTCCGGTGGTCCCATGCTCGCCGGTCACATGAAGGACGGCAGCCGTACCTGTCTCAGCCATATGTTTGAGGCGGTCGGTGCCTACCATGCAGGTAAGCTGGATGAAGCCGGCGTTTTGGAATACGAAGAAAATGCCTGCCCCACCTGCGGCTCCTGCTCCGGTATGTATACCGCAAACTCCATGAACTGTCTCACCGAAGCCATCGGCATGGCTCTGCCCGGAAACGGCACCATTCCCGCTGTCTATTCCGCCCGTCTGCGCCTTGCCAAGCACGCCGGTATGCAGATTATGAACCTCATCAAGGACGACATTCGTCCCCGTGATATTCTAACCCACGAAGCCTTCCACAATGCCGAAACCGTGGATATGGCACTGGGCTGCTCCACCAATACCATGCTGCACCTGCCTGCCATTGCCCATGAAGCGGGCATTGCACTCGACTTGGACGGCGCCAATGCCATCAGCGCACAGACCCCGAACCTCTGTCACCTCGCCCCCGCCGGAAATACCTACATGGAGGATCTGGATCGTGCCGGCGGCGTACACGCCGTCATGAAGGAGCTTACCAAGAAAAATCTCTTGGATACCACCCTCATCACCTGTACCGGAAAAACGGTCGGGGAGAACTTGGAGGGCGTTGCCAACCGTGACCCCGCACTGATTCGCCCCATGGAAAATCCCTACTCTCAGAGCGGCGGCATCGCTGTTTTGAAGGGCAATTTGGCTGTGGACGGCTGCGTCGTCAAGCAGTCCGCCGTGGCACCCGAAATGATGGAGCACAGAGGCCCCGCCCGTGTCTATAACTCCGAGGACGAGGCAATTGCCGATATCTATGCCAAGAAAATCAATCCCGGCGATGTGGTGGTCATTCGCTACGAAGGTCCCAAGGGCGGCCCAGGTATGCGAGAGATGTTAAACCCCACCTCCGCCATTTGCGGTATGGGCTTGGGTGAGTCCGTTGCCCTCATCACCGACGGTCGCTTCTCCGGTGCCACCCGTGGTGCATCCATCGGACACGTCAGCCCCGAAGCCGCCGCAGGCGGCACCATCGGACTGGTGCAGGAGGGAGATATGATTTCCATTGATATCCCCAACTGCTCCATTGTGCTGGAGGTCTCCGACGAGGAGCTTGCCAAGCGTCGTGCGGCTTGGGTTTGTCCCGAACCCCGCATCAAAACAGGCTATTTGGCACGCTATGCCAAGCTGGTCACCTCTGCTGATAAGGGTGCCGTGCTGGATTGAGTCACGCACCCTTCAAGGATAGAAAGGAGAACAATTACCATGCTGGATATTAAAATTGAAAAGACAAAGACACCTAAGGAAAAGCCGCAGGGAAAGCTTGGGTTTGGCAAAATTTTCACCGACCATATGTTCGTCATGAATTATACAAAGGGGAGGGGTTGGCATGACCCCCGTATTGTCCCCTATGGAGACATTACCATTTCTCCTGCCGGCATGGTGTTCCACTATGGACAGGAAATGTTTGAGGGGCTGAAGGCCTACAAGGGAGAGGACGGGAAAAATTACCTGTTCCGCCCCGATATGAACGGCAAGCGAACCAACGACACCAATGACCGCCTTTGCATCCCTCAGCTTCCTGTGGAGGATTTCGTAGAGGCTGTTAAGGCTGTGGTTGCGGTCGATGCCGATTGGATCCCCACCGAGCCGGGCACCTCCCTCTATATCCGTCCGTTCATCATCGCAACGGAAGCTTTCTTGGGCGTGGATGTCTCCGAAACCTTCCTGTTTATGATTATTTTGTCCCCCTCCGGCGCCTACTATGAGGGCGGCTTGGAGCCGGTCGGCATCTGGATTGAGGACGACTATGTGCGTGCCGTGCGTGGTGGCATGGGCTTTGCCAAAACCGGCGGCAACTATGCGGCATCTCTCGCCGCACAGGTCAAGGCACATGACGACGGCTATTCTCAGGTTTTGTGGCTCGACGGCGTGGAGCGGAAGTACATCGAGGAAGTCGGTGCCATGAACATCTTCTTCAAGATTGACGGAACCATCGTCACCCCCATGCTCAACGGCAGCATTCTCCCGGGCATCACCAGAAATTCCGTTTTGGAGCTGTGCCGCAGCTGGGGTCTGCCCACAGAGGAACGGAAAATCTCGGTTGACGAGCTGCTCGAAGCCCAGAAAAACGGGAAGCTCGAGGAGGTCTTTGGCACCGGTACTGCTGCAGTCATCTCTCCTGTCGGCAAGCTCCGCTATAAGGATGATGTCATGGTCATCGGCGACGGGTCAATCGGCGCACTCAGCCAGAAGCTCTACGACACCGTGACCGGCATTCAGCTCGGTACGCTGGACGATCCCTTCGGCTGGAGAGTCGAGGTCGAATAACAAGAAACAAAACGGGCAGAGGCGGTTTCATCAAACTGCCCCTGCCCGTTTCCTAGATTACATTATATAAGGTGGAATTTATCATGCATTCCTATGTATCACAATTGCTGCTCTATGGCGACTTGGGCGAGGACAGCATCCTCCGTCGCTTTTCCGATATTTTTCGAGACTGGACGGCGGAGACCGCCACCAAGCCCGAGCTGGTACGGCGTACCTATGCCCAAGTCAAGCGGCTGCTGGATTTGGCAACCGACTATGGCTTTGATGAAAACCTATGGCAAAACTATCTGACCTTCCTCATGATGATGAATGAAAACTCCTTCAGCTTGATTACAGAGCGGGTGGGTGCCTTGGAAGGGTCGGTCAATCATTTTGCAAAAAACGACTTTCGGGTCTTCCACACGCTGTTTCACTACGACTTCTCTGCCATCGAACGGGATTTGGGGATCGACTGCTTCTCCACACTCTGTGACTACCGTGCCATAGAAAAGCATGAGCGGCGGTATAATCAAGCGGTCAGCGAGCGTGTGCGGAGCTTGAGCAAGGCATTGGCGGCGGTCAAGGATGAAACCGAATTTTTTGCCCTCGTCACGGCACACTACAAGCAATTTGGCGTAGGACTGCTTGGTCTGAACAAGGCGTTTCG
>CAYQRI010000099.1:0-5703 GCA_964420085.1 uncultured Ruminiclostridium sp. | reverse complement strand
GCCTGCTGTTTTTATCCAAAGTTAATGCCGGGCATATCAGTCCATTGAAGCGCAATCGTGTAGTCACGAGTTAGGAGCGGCGCTTCGCCGCCCGCAAAAGGAGAAATGTCTATGCAAGCGATTCGTGTGACCGCCGCCGCCTTTGTGACGTGTATGGGGGTTTTTTTTGTGATGTTAGTCCAGCTTCAAGTGGTGAGCGGTGCGGCGTATTACCAAGAAGCCCAGCGGAGCATTGCCACGGTGGAGCTTGTCCCTGCCGCACGGGGGAAGCTCTTGGACTGTGACGGCAAAATTCTGGCAGAGGATCTCACCGTCTGGACGGCACAGCTCGACGAAAATTGCCCCGCCGACGTGAAGCAGCGGCTGCGTACACTCTGTCGGGAGGAGGACGTTTCGTGGGATGGCGGCACGTCCATTCCCGAACCGACCCCCCGTCTGCTCGCCCGTATCCAAGAGGAGAGCTTGGAGGGGGTTTCTATGTTCCCCACGGTTCGGCGGGTGGGGAGCGGTGATCGAGCGCCCCATCTCTTGGGTCGGGTGGCGGCGATGGACGAAACGGAATGGACACACTATGAAGAAGTGGGCTATGCGATGAATGAGCGTGTGGGGAAGGACGGAGCGGAGCGAGCCTTTGAGGATCGGCTCCATGGCACACCCGGCAAACGGGTGGTGGAGCGGAACCGTGAGGGACAGGTGACGAGTACGCAGTATTCCATTCTGCCGCAGGCAGGGGAGAACGTCAGCTTGACCCTTTCTCTGGACTTGCAGACGGTGGCATCGGACGCATTGCAGCATTTTTTGGACGAGAATCCCAAGGCGGTGGGCGGTGCCGTGGCGGTGCTGGATGTGAAAACGGGCGGGGTTCTGGCGTTGGTCAGCCTGCCGGGGTACGATACGGAGACCTTCTCGCAGGACTACAGCACGCTGGTCAAAGACCCTGCCCGACCGCTGCTGAACCGTGCAGTGCAGGGGACGTATGCCCCCGGCTCTACGTTTAAAATGGTGACGGCCATGGCGGCGTTGGAGGAGGGGTATCTCACACCCGAAACACAGATTTTGGATACGGGACGCTATACCTATTATAAAAATCCGCAGCCGCAGTGCTGGCTCTATCGGCAGGAGAAGCGGACGCACGGACTGGAGACCGTTTCGGAAGCCATTGAGGATTCCTGCAACGTCTTTTTTTACGATGCCGGACGGCGTGTCGGCATCGAGACCTTGGGTGACTATGCCCGTCTGTTGGGCTTGGGAGAACGCACGGGCATTGAGCTGGAGGGGGAGCAGCAGGGGGTTGTGGCAGGTCCGTCGTATACCGAGTCGCTGGGCGGCACTTGGTATGAGGGCAGTGTGCTTTCTGCCGCCATCGGGCAGGAAAACAACCGCTTTACGCCCTTGCAGCTGGCGGAGATGGTCTCGACCTTGGTGGGTGACGGCACCCGCCGCCGTGTACACATTGAGGAGGGGGCAGAGGGTACGTTAGGTACGCTGTCCTTTTCCCCTGAAAACGTGGATGCAGTGAAGCAGGGGATGCTGGCGGTGACGAAGCAAGGGTCCTTGCGGCGTGTTTTTCGGTCGGTTCCGGTGCCTGTGGGGGCAAAAACAGGCTCGGCACAGGTGGAGGGAAAGGATCAGTCGAATGCGGTGCTGGTGTGCTTTGCGCCGTATGAGGAGCCGGAAATTGCCTTGGCCTTGGTGGCAGAGGAGGGCGGCTCCGGTGCAGGGCTGGGCAGTGTTGCAGCCGAGATTTTAACGTCCTATTTTTCTGATACGGATGACAAATAGACTGGTAGAATAAATTGGCAGGATTTTTTGTGCGTGGCACGGACGCAACGTAGCCATGCGCAAAAAAGACCGCCAAGCTGCCTGACGGTGGATTGGTTTTCAGTATGAAAGGTGGGTTCTTGCAATTCAATAGTAATTGCAGTATATTGAACGAAGGACGTCCCTTGGATTGCCCGAATGGGGCAGATGCTGTTCTGTGAGCGGCTGCCCCTGCCCTTTCTTTGGGCGCAAAACAAATACGCCGAAAAAAGCCTCGTTCGGTCGTGGGCGACGGAAAAAGAAAGGAAGCGGTATTGTGTCCTTCAAGCAATGTATGCAATGTGCCACCTGCACCACGGTTTCTGCCTGCCTATGCAGGGCACTTCAATTTTTATCCAGACGAGATGCTAAGATTCAAGAGGAGGCAAGCCACTGGCCACCGGGAAAAACACTTCGGTTGGAGATACCCGGAGCCAAGGGATTCACGCTCACCGCCGCCCCGGATGGCTTCCGTACGCTGCCCAAGGGGACGCAGGGCGATGTAACCATTCGATTCAAAAGTCCGGCGGATGCGTTTCTGGTGTTTACAGGACAGATTGGGATTGCCGCCGCCTATGCCCAGCACCGCTTCGTGCTGCGGGGGGATATGGGACTGGCAATGCCGTTTGTACGCTGCGTGGATAGGACAGAAGGCTATCTGTTTCCAGCCTTCCTTGCCAAGCGTATTTTGAAGCGGCTGCCGAAAAAAGAAGTGTCCGCCGCACGGGTTTATCTGGCGGTGCTGGTTGGGAGGTAATAGACGGATGCATACATATTATGAGTTTAAGCTCCCTTCTAAAATTCTCTCCGGAGAGGGTGCGTTGGAGCATATCCCCCATGAGCTTTCGGGGCTGGGGGCAGAGCGCCCGCTGCTGCTGAGTGATGCGGGGCTGGAGAAGGTCGGCATGGTGAGAATCGTGCTGCGGGCCTTGGAGCAGGGCGGCTTGCAGTCCGTGCCCACGGATTGCAGCATCCCACCGGATTCCTCTATTGAGGTGGTGAATACCCTTGCAGAAAAGTATCGCCGGCTGCATTGTGACAGCTTGATCGCTGTAGGGGGCGGCTCTGTGATTGATACTGCGAAGGGGGTCGGCATGGTGCTTGCACAGGCGGGGGAGAATCTATTAGATTCTGCCGGGTGTGAGGTTTTGCCCCGTGGAGCACACGTCCCGTTTGTTGCTGTGCCCACCACCGCCGGAACGGGGAGCGAAGCGACCTTGGTTGCGGTGGTGGCAGACCCGTCACGGCGGGTGAAACTGGAGTTTTTGAGCTACCATCTGCTCCCTGATGCGGCAGTTTTAGATCCCCGTATGACGGAAACGCTGCCGCCGCGCATCACGGCCTCCACTGGATTTGATGCGTTGGTTCATGCCATAGAAGCGGCGAGCTGCCTACAGCGCAATCCGATCAGCGACGCCTTTGCGGAAAAGGCGATCGAGGAGATTGTTTCGGCGCTGCCGCTTGCCGTTCAAAACGGCAAAGACCGCACGGCACGTCTGACAATGGCAAACGGGAGCCTGCTGGCAGGTGCGGCCTTTTCAAATTCGATGGTTGGTCTTGTTCATGCCATTGGGCACGCTCTGGGCGGGGTTTGTCAGGTTGCGCACGGGGATGCTATGACGATTCTGCTTCCTGCGGTTATGCGGTATAATTTGCCGGCCTGCCGGGTGCGGTATGGAGAATTGCTGCTTCCGCTGGCGGGTGCCGCAGTCTTTGCGGGCACGCCGCCGGAGCAGAGAGCGGAAAAGAGCATAGAAACGGTGATGGCCCTGCGTCGGACGCTGGCAGAGCAGACCGGACTTCCCACCACACTTTCCGAAACGGGGAAGGTGAAGAAGTCCGACTTTGAAACGGTTGCCCGAACAGCGATGAACGACGGCGCAATCATTGTCAATCCGCAGGAAGCGGATTTTGAAGAAATTATGGAAATTTTAAATGAGGTGTGGGTATGAACGTTGGCACACAGGCTATGATCATAGAAGAAGTGGTCGCCCAACAGCGGGCGTATTTCCAGACGGGTGCGACCCGTCCGATTTCCGTGCGGATCTCTGCCTTACAGCGGCTGAAGGATGAAATGAAGGCACGGGAGGGGATTTTGCTTCAGGCATTGCAGGAGGACTTGCACAAATCTCCGTTTGAGGGCTATATGTGTGAGCTGGGACTGAGCTTGGAGGAGCTGGGCTATCTCACGAAGAAGCTGCCGCAGTGGGCGAAGCCGCAGCGCCGCCGCACACCGCTTGCCCAGTTTAAGGCGAAAAGCTATGAACTGGCGGAGCCTTACGGCGTGGTGCTGGTGATGGCGCCGTGGAACTATCCTTATTTGCTGAGCTTAGACCCGCTGTTTGGTGCGGTGGCGGCGGGCAACTGTGTGATTTTGAAGCCGAGTGCCTACGCACCCCACACCAGCCGTGCGATGGCAGATTTGATTGCGGCGGTGTTCGAGCCGGATTGGGTGACAGTGGTGGAGGGTGGCAGAGAGCAGAATACGGCGCTTTTGGAGCAGCGGTTTGACCATATATTCTTCACGGGCAGCGTGGAGGTGGGCAAGCTGGTGATGGAGAAGGCGAGCCGCTATCTCACCCCTGTGACCTTGGAGCTGGGCGGCAAAAGTCCGGTGATTGTAGAGAAGACTGCAAACCTGAAGCTGACGGCGAAGCGTCTTGCCTTTGGCAAGCTGCTGAATGCGGGTCAGACCTGTGTGGCGCCGGATTACTGCTTGGTGGAGCGCAGTGTACGGGATCGCTTGGTGGTGGAGCTGCAGCAGCAGTTTGAGCGGATGCTGGGGGAGAACCCCTTGGAGAATCCAAACTATGTCAGCATTGTCAACCGCAAGCATTACGAACGGCTGAAGGGACTGTTGGAGGGAGAAAACCTTTTGTTTGGCGGGACATACCGTCCGACGGAGGATGGCTCTGCGGGCTTTCTTGCCCCTACGCTCGTGGCGGATACCCTAGCGGGGGCATCCAAGCCGATGGGGGAGGAGATTTTCGGCCCCATTCTTCCGATCATTCCGTACGACAACCTAGAGGAAGCGATTCGATTTGTGAACAGCCGAGAAAAGCCGCTGGCGCTGTATTTGTTCACCCAAAGTCCGAATGTTAAGCAGAAGGTTTTGGAGCGGTGCTCCTTTGGGGGAGGCTGCATCAATGACACGATCATTCATTTGGCGACGCACCACATGGGCTTTGGGGGTGTAGGCAACAGCGGTATGGGGAGCTATCACGGCAAAAAGAGCTTTGATACCTTTTCGCATCACCGTGCGATCGTGGACAAGGCAACCTGGATCGATTTGCCGATGCGGTATCAGCCGTATCGGAAGTGGAATGAGAAGCTGCTGCGCCGTTTCCTGAAATGAGCAATGTTTCCCGTGAAACAGCGGGCGAAGCCCGCTCTTAATCTCGAGTTCGTACGCTAGTGATAAAATCCACTTTTGTGCCCAAGGGGGGAATTGATTTACAATGAACCCAATACCGGGCATATCAGCCCATTGAAGCACAAACGTGTAGTCACGAATTAGGACCGGCGCTCCGCCGGCGGGCGAAGCCCGCTTTTCGTACCCAGATTTGGTTTCTGTATTTTTTCCGGCAAATGTCAAACCTGCATTTTGCGTGCGAGAAGCCCTTTCCCATCGTAGTTCTAACGACACGCTAGGAATAGAATTGCGATGTGAAATTTTTTCTTGAGCCTCAAATCCAGTCTCAAAAAATATTCGCAAAAAACAGTTTTCAAATCAGGGAACAACGGAAGGGCGGTACAGAAAGCCTGCTGTTTCCACTGCGGAACAGAGCCAAGCAGAGGAGCGGGAGCGACGACAAATTCTCCCCGGGATGCAAGGGGCGCACCCCTTGCCGCTCTTTCCCACCGCTTTCTCCGGAGAAAGCGGTGCCCCGCCCGGGTAGGGCG
>CAYQRI010000098.1:0-5812 GCA_964420085.1 uncultured Ruminiclostridium sp. | reverse complement strand
ACCCATCCGTTGTTCCAAGATTTGGATACTGTTTTGATGCCACTATAGTGGAATCTTAGATTTTCAAAAATCCAGATTTACTCTTTGTCGCACCAAAACGGAAACCAAATCTGGGCACGAAAAACGGGGTTCTATGGCACTACCGTTTCCACTGCGCCACAAACCCAAAACGGAGGAGCGACAGCGACGACTTAATCACTCCGGGGATGCAAGGGGCGCACCCCTTGCTGCTCTTTCTCAAGGCTTTCTACATCGAAGCGCCCGAGCCGTCTCGCCGTGGGCTAAGACACGAAGCGGAGCAAGATGCGAAAGGAAGCCCCAAAGGGGATTTATTTCGCTTCTTGCGCAGTCGGAGTGGCTTAGAACCACGACAAGCGAGACGTGCGAGGCGTGACAAGAGAAAGCGGACAACCCCCGCCCGGGTAGGGCGACGTCCTCAGGCGGTCGAAGACCGCCGTCGTCCCCGCCCGTGGGCGGAAAACAGAGATATGAAATAAAAGTCTATAATAGTATCCATAGATAAGAAAGAAGGAATGATGATGGAGAGACTATCCAAACGTATGGTGGCCTTGGGCACCGCCCGCTCCGAAATTCGTGAGGCGTTCGCCTTCGCCCAAAAACGTATCGCAGAGGTCGGTGCCGATCAGGTGGACGACTTTTCAATCGGAAACCCCAGCGTCCCCGCACCCGAAACCGTCAGCAATGCCGTGCGGGAATTGACCCAAACCCTTGACCCCGTCCTCCTGCACGGCTACACCGCCGCACAGGGCGATGCCTCCGTCCGTGCCGCCTTAGCGGAGGACTTAAACCGCCGCTTCGGGACAAGCTACGACGCAGATTGTCTGTACCTGACCGCCGGTGCCGCCGGTGCGCTCTGCTGTACGCTCTCCGCCCTCGGCTGCGAAGGAGATACCTTCCTCACCTTCGCCCCCTATTTCCCTGAATATAAAGTCTTTGTCGAGAGCGCAGGCGGCACCCTTTTCGCTGTCCCAGCACGGATTTCTGACTTCCAAATTGATTTTGATGCCTTCCGTGCCGCCCTCACACCTCAGACCAAGGCGGTCATCATCAATACCCCCAATAACCCCACGGGTGTGGTCTATTCCGAAGAAACCATTCGGACGCTTGGTGCAGTGCTCAGAGAAGCATCCCAAGCCTTCGGACACCCCATCTATCTCATTTCCGATGAGCCGTATCGGGAAATCAGCTACGCAGAAAAGCCCCTGCCGTGGATTCCCGATTACTATGAAAATACCATCGTCTGCTACTCCTATAGCAAATCCCTCTCCCTGCCCGGACAGAGAATCGGCTATGCCTTGGTGCCCCCCACCGTCGAGGAAGCGGGTCTGGTCTATGCCGCCATCGGCGGTGCCGGACGTGCGTTGGGCTATGTCTGTGCGCCCAGCCTGTTTCAGTATGTCGTGGCACAATGTGCGGGACAGACCGCAGATCTCAGCATCTATCGCCAAAATCGAGAAATTTTGTTGGGTGCTCTGCGTGACATGGGCTATACCTGCGCCCAGCCAGACGGCGCATTTTATCTGTTCCCGCAGAGCTTGGAGGCGGATGCTGCCGCCTTCTGTCAGCGTGCCAGAGAGCTGGACCTCATTTTGGTTTCGGGCGATAGCTTCGGCTGTCCCGGTCATGTCAGAATTTCCTACTGCGTGCCAACGGAACGCATTTTGCGTGCGCTGCCGAAGTTTAAAAAATTAGCGGACAGCTACGGGCTTTGAGGAAAAGGAGGCTATATGATTCAAAAGGTAACCATCGTGGGTATGGGTGCCCTCGGCATCCTCTTGGGCGATCTGCTCACAACGGGCTTGGGCACCGAAAACGTCCTGTTTTTGGCCGATGAGGAACGGGTGAAGCGCTATGCCGAAACGGATATTTCCTGCAACGGACACCCCTGCGACTTTCGCATCAGCAGTCAGACGGAAGGGGAAGCGGAGCTTCTGATTTTTGCCGTGAAATACCCAGACCTCGAAAAAGCTATGGCACTCGCCGCCCCCTGTGTGGGAGAAAACACCATCATTTTATCCCTGCTCAACGGCGTGACCACAGAGGAAATCTTGGGCATGGAATTCGGACACGGTAAGGTCATCGAAACCGTCAGCCAAGGCATGGATGCCGTGCGTACGGGCACCACACTGACCTATCACAATCAAGGTACCTTCTTTGTCGGGCTGCCCGAGGAGGACTACTTCGACCGCAGCGAAAAGCTCGCCGCCGTCATGGAGCTTGCCGAACGACTCTCTTTGCCGTTTGTGCAGGAATCAGATATTTTACACCGTATGTGGTGTAAATTTATGCTGAATGTGGGCATCAATCAGGTCTGTATGGCGTTTGAAACCGACTACGGCGGCGCACAAAAGCCCGGAGAAATACGGGATACCATGATCGCTGCCATGCATGAGGTGCGGAAGGTCGGCGCCTGTCAGGGTGTGCTGGTCACCCAGAAGGACTTGGCACACTATTTGGAAATTCTGGATGGCTTGGAGCCGACCGCCATTCCCTCCATGCGGCAGGATGCCCTCGCTCATCGTAAGAGCGAGGTAGAGCTGTTTGCAGGAACCGTTCTGCAAATGGCAAACCGCTATGGAATGCAGACCCCCGTCAATCAAATGCTCTATGACAAGATTCGTGCTATGGAAACAAACTGGTGAGAACAGGCAAATAAGATTGACAAAAAAACAGAATAGAAAGAAAATTGAAGCAAAAAATTAAAAAATTTCAAAAAAAGATTGACACAGCCAAAGTGAAGTGCTAAGGTGAACAGCAAGAAGAACAGCATAAGACCCTACTGTGGGTCTGCGGAGTGAGGCAAGTATGATGAAAAAGTTTTTTGCAGAACTGAACATCATGGCGAGCAGCATTATTTGCGTACTACCCGTAGTAGTAGTACAAAAAATAATGCTAAATGTTATGCCAAAAAAAGGCGAGCAACTCGCAGGTCTCACGGAGGGATAAGAAACTTTCTCAGCGGCGAAAGGGTCTTTCCAAGATATGCGGAGAACTCATAAGCCCCAAGGTTTTAACGTTTAGCAACGTGAAAATCTTGGGGCTTTTTTGTTACCCACAAAATAAACGAATGAAAAAAATCAAAATGATTACGGCTCAAAAAGAAGGAGGAAACAGCATGAAAATGACTGGTGCCAAAATCTTGATGGAATGCCTGCTGGAGCAGGGCGTCGATACCGTCTTCGGTTACCCCGGCGGGACCATCTTGAATGTTTATGACGAACTTTATCGGTACAGAGAGCAGATTACCCACATCCTGACCGCACACGAGCAGGGCGCTTCCCACGCCGCCGACGGCTATGCCCGTTCCACCGGCAGAGTTGGTGTGTGTCTCGCCACCAGCGGCCCCGGTGCCACCAATCTGACCACCGGTATCGCCACCGCTTACATGGACTCCTCTCCCGTCGTCTTTATCACCTGTAACGTCAGCCAGAACCTCATCGGCAGAGATGCGTTCCAGGAGGTTGATATCACCGGTATCGCCATGCCCATCACAAAGGCAACCTATCTGGTGCGGGATGTCAATACGTTGGCGGATATCGTGCGAGAGGCCTTCGCCTTGGCACGCAGCGGCCGCCCCGGCCCCGTCCTGATCGACATCGTCAAAAACGTCACCGCAGAAAAAGCAGAGTATGAAACCCTGCCCCGTGAACAGCATGCCTCCTCCGGTCGGCTTGCCGCACTGGTACGCCGTGCCAGCACCAGCAGCCTGAAAATGCCCGAGCCGGATCAGGGCGACGTCGATCAGCTCGTTGAGATGATTGCAGCAGCAGAAAAGCCCATGCTGATCTGTGGCGGCGGTGTCGTCCGCAGCCGTGCCCATGAGGAATTCCGTGCCTTCGCCCGCCGCATTGACGCACCCGTTGCCATCACCCTGATGGGCGGCGGCGGCATTGCCGGACGTGACCCCCTCGCCACCGGTATGATCGGTATGCACGGCTCCCGTGCTTCGAATATGGCGTGCGACGGCTGCGATTTGCTGATTGCCGTCGGCTGCCGCTTCTCCGACCGTGTCGCCCTCAAGCCCGCTACCTTCGCCCGCAATGCGAAGATCGTGCAGATTGATATCGACCGTGCCGAAATCAATAAGAATATCGAGACCGACCACCACATCATTGGCAACGCCAAGCAGGTGCTCGAGCTGCTCAATGCCAAAATTCCACAGTATGACCACAAGGACTGGAAGGACTATGTCTTCTCCTTCCCCACCGAAACCGCCTACGAAGGAACCGGCATGACCCTCACCCCCAAGCAGATTCTCGATACCATTGCAGACATCTGCCCCGAGGATACCATCGTGGCAACCGACGTCGGACAGCATCAGATGTGGGCCATCCAGCACTTCCACTTCGATTACCCCGGTCAGCTTTTGACCTCCGGCGGCTTCGGTGCCATGGGCTTCGGTCTGGGTGCCGCCATCGGCGCCAAGATGGGCAACCCCGACAAGACCGTCATCCATGTCACCGGCGACGGCTCCTTCCGCATGAACTGCAATGAGCTTTCCACCGAGGAATTCTACAAAGCCCCCGTCATCACCTTTATCTTCAATAACCACCGTCTGGGCATGGTGCGCCAGTGGCAGGAGCTGACCTTCGACAAGCGGTATTATCAGACCACCACCGAGCGTGGCCCCAGCTTTGTTGCCCTTGCCAATGCAAACGGCCTGAAGGGCAAAAAGGTCACCACGATAGAGGAGCTGCAGGAGGCCATCCACGAGGCACTCGCCGAGCAGGAAAAGGGCTTGGGCTATGTGGTCGATTGCCAGATCGACGAAGGCGAATTGGTTCGCCCCATGGTCAACGGCGGCACTCACATCACAGAGTTCTTGGTCAACTAACAGGAGGTACATGACATGGAAGAAGTGAAATTACATACCCTGTCCGTTCTGGTGGACAACGAATCTGGCGTTTTGTCCCAGATTTCCCGCTTGTTCTCCCGAAAGGGCTTTAACGTGGAATCCTTGGCAGTTGGCGCAACCGATAACCCTGCCATTTCCCGTATGACCATTGAGGTTCTGACCAACGAAAATCAGACCAATCTGATTTGCAGTCAGCTCGCCAAAATGGTGCCCGTTCATTCCGTGAAGCTGCTGGTTCCCAGCCATTCCATCCGCCGGGAGCTGGTTCTTTATAAGGTTCACGCAAAATCCAGCGACGTGAGAAATGAAGTCATTCAGATCGCCAATATTTTCCGTGGCTCCGTCATTGACGTTTCCACAGAGGCCCTGACCATTTCGGTCATCGGTGACGAGAAAAAGACCGACGCCGTGCAGGAGCTGCTCGCCAATTTCGGCATCATTGAGCTGGTTCGCACCGGTATGATCGCCTTGGAGCGTGGCAAGTACACCATCGACGAAGACACAAAGGTTAAAGGAGAATTTAATTATGGCAAAAATGTATTATGAGAAGGATTGTGACATCAATCAGTTAAACGGTAAAACCATCGCCGTCATCGGCTACGGCTCTCAGGGCCACGCACACGCAATGAACCTGCGTGATTCCGGCTGCGATGTCATCATCGGTCTGCGTCAAAACGGCAAGTCCTGGCCCGTGGCAGAAAAGGATGGCTTCCGTGTGTTCCCCGTCGATGAAGCCACCCGTCAGGCAGATATTATCATGATTCTGATTAACGACGAGAATCAGGCGGATATGTATGCCAAGGACATTGCCCCCAACCTGACTGCCGGCAAGGCCATTGCCTTCGCCCACGGCTTCAACATCCGTTATCAGCAGATCAATCCTCCCGCAGATATCGACGTGTTCATGGCAGCACCCAAGGGCCCCGGCCACACCGT
>CAYQRI010000097.1:0-5860 GCA_964420085.1 uncultured Ruminiclostridium sp. | reverse complement strand
TATCCTCTCGATATGAGCAGCGGCACTTTGGCCGCAACATACAAACCTATGGTTAACCCACCACTCCCCCCTTGGGAAGCTAAGTGGGTTTATCCAGTAGCGTATAGTCTCGATATTAGCAGCGGCTCTTAGCCGCCGGATTGGGGGAATTTCCGTGGCCGATGTTCTCGGTATCTATATCCACATTCCCTTCTGTAAAAGCAAGTGTGACTACTGCGACTTTTACTCTCTGGCAGGGCGTGAAGAAGAAATGGATCTCTATCAAAAAGCACTCCTTTCTCATCTGAAACGCTTTCTGCCCCGTTTAAAGGGTCGTCCGGTGGATAGTATTTATTTCGGGGGCGGCACCCCCTCCTATTATGGTGAAAAACGACTGCGAGAGCTTTTGGTGTTTTTGCAGCGGCATTTATCTGTACTGAAGCAGGCGGAAATCACTGTGGAGTGCAACCCGGACAGCGTGCAGGAGCGTGACATCGCCCGTCTGCGTCGTGCGGGCGTCAACCGCATCTCCTTGGGAATGCAGTCCGCCGATCCGCAAACCCTGCGCTGTATCCATCGCATCCACACCCCACGCCAGGTAGAGCAGGCGGTGGCAGATATTCGGAAGGCAAAAATGCAGAATCTGAGTCTTGATCTCATCTATGGTCTGCCTGACCAGACGATGGACGCTTGGATCGCTACGTTGGAAGCCGCCCTTGCCCTCAACCCTGAGCACCTATCCTGCTATGGGCTGAAGGTGGAAGACAACACGCCCTTGGCGCTGCGTGTCGAACAGGGTGACCGTCTGCCCGACGGCGATACCCAAGCTGATTTCTATTTGAAGGCGGTGGAACTTCTGCAAAAAGCAGGCTATCGCCAATATGAAATTTCTAACTTTGCCAAAACCGGACGGGAATCCCGCCACAACCTGAAATACTGGATGGGTCGAGAATACGTCGGCTTTGGTCCCGGTGCCCACTCTTATTTGGGCGGCAAGCGATACGCCTACCGCCGAGATTTGGACTGCTACCTGCAAAATATTGCAGAGGAAGACGCCTTGCTCGACTCCGCCGAGGCAATCGGCATGGCAGAGCGTGCGAGGGAATACATTCTTTTGAGAATGCGTACCCTGCGTGGCATAGAGGAATGGGAATACCGGCGGAAATTTGGGCTGAATTTCGAGCCGCTCGCCCGCACGCTGGAGTGCTTTGAACGCCACCACTGGACGGAGCAGTCCGACCACCGCTGGCATTTCACGCCGGAAGGCTTTCTGCTCTCCAACACCCTCATTTTAAAGCTTTTAGAAGCACAGCAAAGCACCTTACCCGAACAAAAAAGCAGATGGGACTTCATCTGTCCAACCGAAATCCCACCGGAAAAATAACGATAAAACACAAGGAGACTCCATGAAGTACATTTTAATTATCGGAGATGGTATGGCGGATAATCCCGTCCCCTCCCTTGGGAACAAGACCCCCTTGCAAGCAGCAAGCATCCCCACGCTCGATGCCTTGTCCGCAAAGGGCGAGGTAGGCAAGGTGATAAACTGCCCCGCAGGTCTACCGGCTGGCAGCGACACCGCCATTTTGTCTATTTTCGGCGCAGACCCCAAGGTCTGCTACACAGGACGTTCCCCCTTAGAGGCCGCCGCAACAGGCATTGCCCTCAAGCCGGGCGATGTATCCTACCGCTGCAACATGGTTGCCTACGAAGACAGCGACCTGCCGTTTTCGGAAAAGAAAATCCTCTCTCATTCCGGCGGCTCCATCGAAGCAGAGCAGTCCATTCAGCTCATTACTGATTTGTTCGAAAATGAGACCTTCCGAGAGGCGGCACAAAAGGCAGGCATGGTGGTGTATCCTGCCCCTTCCTTCCGCCATATCGCCGTGCAGTCCGCTGCCAACATCACCGGTATTGCGCTGATTCCGCCCCATGACCATCTGGGCGAGCAAATCGGCAGTCTGCTGCCCTCCGGCTGCGAAAACGCCGCCATTTTGAAGGATTTAATGGCGCTGGCACATGAGGTTTTAAACCACCATCCCATCAATGAGCAGCGACGTGCCGAGGGCAAGCTGCCCGCCAACGGCATTTGGTTTTGGGCAGAGGGCAGTGCCGTCGCCTTGGAGTCCTTTGGGGAAAAATATCACAAAACCGGCACAGTCATTTCCGCTGTCCCGCTGTGCTTTGGCATCGCCCGTCTTTCCGGCTTAGACATTCGGGAGGTCGAGGGCGCCACGGGCGAGCTGGACACCAACTATGAAGGCAAGGTGGAAGCCGCTCTGGCTGAGCTGCGTGGCGGCAAGGACTTTGTTGCCGTCCATGTGGAAGCCCCCGATGAATGCACCCATAACGGTGATTTGGAGGGCAAGCTGCAGGCCATCGACTGGCTGGACAGCCGTGTCATTGCACCGCTGACCAAGGCATTGGAGGCAGAGGGCACCGACTATCGTCTCTTGGTTCTCTCCGACCACAAAACCCTGACGGCAACCCGTGGTCACGATGCCGATCCCGTCCCCTATCTTCTGTATGACAGCCGCAAGGATACGGGCGCAGGCCTTCCCTATTGCGAAGCCTCTGGCGAATTGGGTCCCAGCTACGAAGCCGGCGCCGCCGTCCTGATGCCTCTTCTGTTTGAGCAGCTGTAAATTTTGACCTATCCCTGTTCCGCAACAGGTACCCTATCACATCACAGAAATGGAGAATGAAATGATGAAGATTGCCTTTTCCCCTGCGGATATCCTTCTTCCGCACGACTGCGGTCTGAGCAAGTGGGCCGTTGTGGCCTGTGACCAGTATACCTCTCAGCCAGAATATTGGGAACGCGTCGATGCCTACGTCGGAGAAGCTCCCTCTACCCTGCGTCTGATTCTGCCGGAAAGCAAGCTGGAGTCAGAAAACGTGGCGGAGGAAATCGAAAAAATCCAGCAGACCATGACCGCCTATTTAGAAGAAGATCGTCTGCAAACCACCGAAAACGCTTTGATTTTTGTGGAGCGGAAGCTACAAAACGGCAAGACCCGTCTTGGTCTGGTCGGCAAGCTGGATTTGGAGCAATATAGCTACGAAAAAGGCTCCGGTACCCCGATTCGTGCCACAGAGGGTACCGTTCTCTCCCGTATCCCCCCCCGCATGAGGGTGCGGAAGGGTGCCCCCATCGAGCTGCCCCATATCATGGTTTTGATCGACGACCCCGACAAGTCCATCATCGAGCCGCTTTTGCCGCTCGCCAAGAAGGAAAAGCTGTCGATGCTCTACGCCACCACACTGATGGAGGACGGCGGTCAAATCAAGGGGCATCGTCTGACAGACAGTCAGGTCAAGGAGGTCGAGGAAAAGCTCACCGCCCTTGCCGACCCCCAGCGGTTTGCGGACTTCTACCACGCCGAGGGTAAGCCTGTTTTGACCTTTGCCATGGGCGACGGCAACCACTCCTTGGCGACTGCCAAGGCTTGCTGGGAGGAACTGAAGCCCACGCTGTCTGAGGCGGAGCGTGAAACGCATCCGGCACGCTATGCCTTGGTGGAGCTTGTGAACCTGCACGACGATTCCTTGGAGTTTGAAGCCATTCATCGGGTGCTGTTTGAGGTAGAGCCGGAAGCACTGCTGCGTGATTTCCTTGCAGCCTATCCCGGCGCCCACGAGGGCGAGGGCGAAGGGCATCAAATTCGCTATCGGTTTGGGGAAACGCAGGGCGTCGTCACGGTGCCCAACCCCACCGCTCAACTAGAGGTCGGCACCCTGCAAAGCTTCTTGGATCGCTATTTGGAGGAGCACGGCGGAAAAATCGATTATATCCATGGTGAGGACGTGGTTGCGTCACTTTCCGCCCAGCCGAACAGCATTGGTTTCCTGCTGCCCCCCATGGGAAAGGATCAGCTCTTCCCCACCGTCATTTTCGACGGGGCACTCCCACGCAAGACCTTCTCTATGGGAGAAGCCAACGACAAACGCTTCTATCTGGAAGCGCGTAAAATTCGGTGAATACGCTGACGCTGTCCGCTCCGGCGAAGCTCAACCTCACCTTGGATATTTTGCACACACGACCGGACGGCTATCATGAAATGCAAATGGTCATGCAATCGGTTTCCCTCTGCGATACTTTGACGTTGAATCCCAACCGTCGGGGTGGCATTCGGGCGGAATCTGGCCTGCGCTATTTGCCAAACGACAAAAGCAATCTGGCGGTTGCCGCCGCCCTTGCCTTTCGCCGCAAAACAAAGCAGCGCCTTTCCGATCTGCATATTGGCATTCAAAAGAACATTCCCGTTTGTGCGGGCACAGCGGGCGGCAGCAGCGATGCCGCCGCCGTCCTGCGTGGTTTAAATACACTCACAGGTGCCGGACTTTCTCCCCAAGCGCTGGCAGAGCTTGGGGCAGAAGTCGGCTCAGATGTGCCGTATTGCGTCTTGGGCGGAACCGCACTTGCGGAGGGGCGGGGCGAAATTTTGACGCCGCTCCCCTCTCTGCCCCCATGCTACATCGTTCTCTGTAAGCCCTACTTTTCCATCTCCACGCCTGCCCTATTCCGAGCTTGGGACAAAAAAAAGCATCGCCTGCGACCGGATACCAAGGGAATGCTTGCCGCTCTGGAAAGCGGCTCTCTGCTGGAGGTGGCACGGCGTATGTTCAATGTCTTTGAGCTTGTTTTGCCGCCTCAGCAGCAAAGGGAAATTGAAGCCATCAAGGTTTCCCTGATCCGTATGGGTGCTTTGGGTGCGGCGATGAGCGGCAGCGGTCCTACTGTTTTTGGATTATTTGAGCAAGAATCAGATGCAAAGGCCGCACTTTTGCAGCTACAGGAGACCTACCCCGAGGTTTTCCTGACAACACCGCTCCCCCCCCACTTCGATTTTCTTTCTTCTTGTTGTGTATAATACTGAAAAACACCGTCCATACTTTTGCTAATTACAAAAGTGGACGGTGTTTTATCATGAAAAATGTACTTACTTTCTGTCATCGCATTCCCCTGCGGCGCATTCTCTCCCTCTGCTGCGGGCTTTTGATTTGCATGACCCTATGGGCAGAAGCACAGCAACAGCATTTGGCAGAGCAGGTGATTCGCCTTCATGTTCTGGCAAATTCCGATTCTCCGGCAGACCAAGCGTTAAAGCTGAAGGTACGGGATCGCATTTTATCGCAGGTGGACACCCTGCTTTCGGGCGAAGAAACCAAGGCAGAGACCGAAGCGATTTTGGCAGCGCATCTGACTGACTTGGCATATACGGCTTCGGAGGTCATTTTCGAGGAAGGATATTCCTACACAGCTCATGTTTCGCTGGATGAGACCTGGTTTTCCACCCGGCAATACGAGGATCTTTCCCTGCCTGCCGGAGAGTATCAAGCGTTGCGTATCGTGATTGGGGATGGCTTAGGAAAAAACTGGTGGTGTGTGGTGTTCCCCTCTCTGTGTATGTCGGCCGTGACGGAGGAAAGCGCCCAAGCCGTGGGGCTTTCGGGCGAGGACTATGCGCTGCTTTCTGAGGAAGCTCCGACCTATGAAGTCCGCTTCAAGGTGGTGGAGTGGTGGGAGACCTTCAAGCATTCTGTGCTCGGCTAAACCTTCTTCACTCCACTTTCTCTCTCCGCCATATGAAAAGCCTACAACCGCTCAGGTTATAGGCTTTTTTAGACACCTTATTGTTTTCGTTTCTCTTAGTGTATCAGTAACAAGTGGTTCGTACCCATAATGGGTACTCCAAATAACGGATACACTATATTTGACAACAGCCTCACGATTTGATATGATAAATTCCGACATAGGAACCGTGCCGAGCGAGTGAACTTCTTTCCGTCTTCATAGCTCGACAAGGCAAAGTTTAGGTGGTGGCCATCTCCAATGCCCCTTGGCGTTTCGATGGTTTCTATTCTTCTTTACATCTGA
>CAYQRI010000096.1:0-6008 GCA_964420085.1 uncultured Ruminiclostridium sp. | reverse complement strand
AGCTGGTTCTTTGCTCCGTAGCTTCTGATCTCTCTCATGACAGCGGATAGCTTGGACAGATTCACTTTGCAGACACGCTCCAAATAATCCACCTTGCCGAACCGCCAGCGCTCGTAGTCCTCTTTGGAGAGGATGCCCATATCCATCAGCACTTGCACGGGTGTTGCAAAACCACTTTTTTGTATCTGATGATACATGGAGCTGTGTACTTTTGAGATTAGTTCCTTATCGGTCATGTTGTTTTCCTCCTGCTGATGCAACCATTTTACTATACATCAGCCGCTATTTCCAGTGGTGTGGATTACATTCCAAGAATAGTCCGGTCAGTCCTCGAATAAAGACGGCGAACGGTTTTTGATTTTCATTTGAATATTCTCCCTCTGTTTTGACAAAAAGCAAGAGCCCTCTAATCATCAAGAGAGCTCTTGCTTTTGTCATAAACTACTTACTATTTTGCAGATATCATCATCAATGCAGATGGATTGGTTTTGAATTTCTTGCGGTGCAGCCGCTTCACCCATATTGATACAGGCATAAGTCGCACTTTTATTCTGAGCTGTCAGCCGCCAAAACGGATACTTGATGATAACCGGCGTATTGCCGCCTACACCAAGTTCTAAATAGAGAGTTCGTGCGTTTTTGCGGTTTTGAAGGAAACCCTCATAATTGGCTTTTGCTCTGTGCCAACCCTCGTCCTCTACAAAGCTATTGTCACAGCGCAGATTGACTGTCATGGGCTTGCCGCATAGAGGACAGCGTGGGATTAGCTCCGAGGGGATGCGCAAATCGTGCTGCTGCTCCACCATCTGCCGAATGGCAGCTTCGTTGTCATAGGTTTTATCACCGCAGCCGTTGATACACTGAAACAGTCCGTAATCGCCCTGCGTGTAAAACAGCCGCTTTTTGTCAAAGCCAGCCTTTTGAAAACAATGGTCAACATTGGTGGTAATCACAAAGTAGTCTTTGTCCTGTACCAGATTGAACAACTCACTGTAAACTGGCTTTGGGATCGGCACATAGCGATTGAGCTTGATGTGGCGGCTCCAATAAGCCCAATATTCCTCTAAAGACGGATAGGGGTAAAAGCCTGCGGAGTACATATCGGCATAGTGGTACTTTGCAATGAAATCCGCAAAATTGTTCTCGAACCGCTCCCCGGAATAGGTGAAGCCCGCCGAAGTGGAAAGCCCCGCACCTGCCCCGATGACCACGGCATCCGCATCATGCAGCGCCTGTTGCAGCCGTTCAATCTGCGTAGAGTAGTTCATGGTAGATTTGGTAGTCAATATCCTTGAAAACATTGAAGATCACTTTCATGCCGCTGCCGTCCCGGCTTAAAAATTCTTTGACAGTCGCCACGGCGATTTGGGCGGCCTCCCGATTGGGGAAATGAAACTCCCCAGTAGAAATACAACAAAATGCTACACTTTTCAGTCCCTTTGCCGCTGCCAGCTCTAAGCAGGAGCGGTAGCAGCTTTGCAATTCGGCACGGTGTTTTTCTGTTAAAGCACCCTGCACAATAGGGCCAACCGTGTGCAAAACATATTGGCTGGGCAAGTTGTAGGCCCCGGTAATTTTGGCTTGCCCGGTGGGTTCCTCGTGACCCTGTTCCTGCATGAGCCGGTTGCACTCGTCCCGAAGCTGCAAGCCTGCCGCCGAGTGGATGGCGTTGTCGATACAGCCGTGGCAGGGGCAGAAGCAGCCCAACAAGGCGCTATTGTCAGCATCCACAATGGCATCAGCGGCAAGGCGTGTAATGTCACCCTGCCAAAGATAGATGCCGTGCAAAGGCGTTTCGGTCAAGCTCTCCACGGACACAATGCCCTTTTCTTCCCGCTCAGCGGACAGTAACGCATCCTGCACCGTCAGATATTCACCGCAGAGCGGCATGGGCGGGCGCACATTCATGAGACTGCGGAGCAACCGGCGCTGTGCGGCTGCATCGTGGGGAAATGCGGTGGCCTCTGCGTGGTAATTCGGCATTTCGGCCAGCAGCATTGTATTGAGCGTTTCAATTTGTTCTAACCGTGTCATAGGGTATTACCTCTTTTCAATCGCACCTGCCGGGCAAACCTCCGCACATTTTCCGCAGTGGATACAGCGATGCTGGTCGATGACCACCGGCGTGGCGCTCATGTCAATGCACTTGCGTGGGCAGACGCTGTAACAGAGCTTGCAGCCGATACACTTGTCTGTAACAACATATCCGGTTTGGGTTTGTGGCGCTCCGCCGAAGGAGAAGCTGTCTCGGACAATTTCTTTCCCCGCGATGCGGAAAAATTCCCCCTCGCCCTCATAAAGCTGAAATACCGTTAGTACACTGCGGCTTTCCTCATCGGGATAGATTTCTGCCATGTAGGGGTTTTCGGCAAAAACACGGGGCAGCAGTGCAGCGCCTACCTCTCGCACCTTGCCACGCAGAGAGATGGAATCGGTGGACATGGTGTCCTTGCCGCGCATTCCGCTGATGGCAACATATTGCCGCTGTACCAGTCGGTCATAGAACTTTTTGCCCTTGGCCGTCAGAAAGTACAAGCTATCGTCATCACACAGCATGATGTCAATGACACAGGTCTGCGGTAATCCCTGCTCATCCACCGTGGCAAAAACTGTGGAGTGGATTTCATCTTTCAGAAACTGAAGATACTTTTTTGCGTTCATGTTCATACCGTCCTTTCAGAATGGGAGTCAAGGGTTTGTAAATCATCATAGTGACAAGAGAAATTAGTAAGCCTTTTATCAGATTAAATGGAATGGCGTTCCAAAGCACCACGTCCAGCTTCGTTTGAATGAATGGGATAAAGGCCGCAAAGGAAGCGATGAGCTGATCCAGCGGCATAAAGCTCTCATACAGGGGCAGCAGCACGAAATAGTTCAAAAGGCCTGCCGCAAAAGCCATTGCTACGCTGCCGATTATGCAGCCGAATAAGGCGGTTTTCTTTGTTTTCTTTCTGTTATAAATGGTGCCCGCCGAAAAAGCAAGGGCGCTGCCCATCAAAAAGTTTGCCAGTTCACCAACGCCTGCCGTGTTGGTGGAAATCAGCTGCAAACCGTTTTTGACCAGTTCCACCATGACCCCGGATAATGGGCCAAAGGCAAATGCGGCAATGAGTGCCGGTAGATCGGAAATATCCATTTTTGCAAAGGTTGGTGACAGCGGCACTTGGATTTCGATAAATGCCAGCAAGTAGGCCACAGCAGAAAGCATTGCCACGGATACGAGGACACGGGTTTTGTTTTTGAATTTCATGTTGCACCTAAGTGAGATATGAGGCAAATTAAGAGCGCCCAGCTTGAAAACAAACAGGGCGCTCTTGTCATATCTTCTTTCATCCAGACTGTTACTGTCGGCTTCGGAATTGCACCGAATCGGCCTTATGGCTCGTGGGCTTTACCACCGGTGGGGAGTTGCACCCCGCCCTGAAGATTTGATTGCTTGCTTACAGCGCATACTCCTTGGGAGGATTGCCGGAGAAATCGGCAATCACAGCCTTTGCGCCCTCCAGATAGAACACCTCGAAGATGGGGTTCTCTGCGGTCTGATACTGACCCTTGACGATGGGGTTGCTCATACAGCCCTCTTTCACCGCCATGTTGTTTTCAAACACAGCCTTGCCGTTCAGACGAATCCAAGCGTATGTAGGGCTGGAAACGGAAATCTCGATCTCGGGGTTCTGCTGAATGTCCTTGTAGACATCCTTGGTGTTGTTGGTGCAGAACCACAGCTTTCCGTCCTGCTCAAAGCAGAACATAAAGGGGCGGCACTTGGCCTTTCCGTCACGGCCAATGGTAGCGAGATACTGCACAGGGTTCTCCTGTAAAAACTTTACGACTTCATTCATGGTGTTGTCCTCCAATTTATTGTTTGTTTGTGTTTGGCCTTTACCAAACAGGTTTTTTAGAAATCCCATACGGGGTTCCTCCTTGATTCCATTGTATTTCCATAGTGCCAACCTGTAAAGTAAGCACAATATTGTGGCGTAGTTTCCAAAAGGAAACTATTAGAACTTGCCGTTCTCGTTTGCCCAAGTACTTTCGTCTGCAATGGTTTCCATCACATCCCAATGCTCGGCAATCTTGCCGTTCTCTACGCGCCACAGGTCGTAGTAGCTGGTGGGTTCGCCGCCATAAGTACCCTCGCTGACCGCCAGCACAAAGTTGCCATCGGCAAGAACCATGTGAACTTCGTCATAGATCATATCGATACCGGCAGCGGCCAGTGCGCCCAGTGCTTCATTTAGGCCGGAAACGCCATCAGCGATTGCGGTGTTGTGCTGAATATAGGCATCGCCATCAAAGTAGTCCGGGGTCTTGTCCAGATTGTTGCCCTGCATCACATCATACAGGAAGTTTTCGACCACCTTGCGATTGTCCTCGGTTTTGTCCAAGTCGCTGATTGCCATTGTGCCGTCAGTCTGCGTGTGGCCAGAGGGGTTTGCCTCGGCAACGGACGCAAGGTTATCCCAATGCTCGGCAATCAGACCGTTTTCGAAGCGGAAGATGTCGAAGGCCACCTGATCGCCAGCCCCGGCAAAGTTGTAGATGGTCTGCAAAAACACATAGTCGCCATCCTCAAAAGCGCGGATGTTATTGACAGTGGTTTTCGTTTCAGCAGAAGCCAAATACTCGACAGAACCGATGAAAGCATCGCGGCCAGTACCATAGGCCAGATTGTGCTGAATGTAGCCCTCGTCCAGTAGGCTTGCAGCCGTTTCGGTGTCGCCGGTTGCAAAGGTGTCAATCAGCGCCAGCGCCTTTTCAGTATTGGTCTGCTCCACAGGAGCAACGGACTGAGCCGGTGCGGAAGTTGCAGGCGGAGTGGATGCAGCGGGGGTGTTGGCCGAGTTCGTTGAACCGCAGCCGGTCAGTGCCGTACCAATCATGGCGAGTGCCAGAGTAAGTGTGATAAATTTTTTCATTTTGAGTTACCTCCTGAGATTTTTGGCTTGCGTTTGCTTGCCTGTGAGACTATAATAAATCCATACAGCCAAACTGTAAAGTAAGCACAATATTGTGGCGTAGTTACTAAAAGGATACTATCGAGCAACTGCGCCGTTTTGGGAGAATAACAAAATGGAAGAAAAAAAGATTTTACCCGCTTGTCCGGTGGAAACGACCCTGACCTTGATCGGCGATAAGTGGAAGGTACTTGTTTTAAGAGATTTGATGGGCGGCACCAAACGCTTTGGAGAATTAAAGAAATCCATCGGCAGTGTCACGCAAAAGGTATTGACCGCCCAGCTTCGTGCTATGGAGGAAAGCGGACTTGTGAACCGAAAGGTCTATGCGGAGGTGCCACCGCGTGTAGAATATACGCTCACGGAAACTGGCTATAGCTTGAAGCCCATTCTGGACTCCATGTGGGACTGGGGCCTACAATATAAAGCCAAAAATGAGTAAATTTCAAAGAGGCATTGCAGTTCAAAGCGCAATGCCTCTTATTCTTACATACCTAAAATAGTCCAAATGTAGGTTGGAGCGGTTAGGGTAAACACCAAACAGGCGAACAAAATCGCCGGGGCGCTCCACTCAAACTGACCATGTTTTCGATAGTCGAAGTACGCCATGCCCAATTTGGCAAAGAAAAACACTGCCAAAATGAGGTCGATTGCAGGGAAAACCACATTGTTGACCACGGTCTTAATCTGGTCGGAGGCATCGTTCCAAGTGCCCTCAATGGCTCCTGCCACATCGCCGCCAGCGGCAAAGGCCGTGGTGGAAAACAGCATGGTAACCATGAGGACAAGGAGCAGCGAGAGCGCAATTTTCTTATACTTTGTCATATTGACCGCCTTTCTGAAATGAATATGGCCGCAGGATTTTTTGCTATCCTGCGGCCTCGTTTTTATGCTGTTTTAATTCGGACTCTTTGCCGCGACGTGCCAGTCATCCCAAAGTGCGCCACGGATGGCGAGGCTGTCGGTGAGATTTGCGGACAGCATTCCCTCCGGCGTCCATGCATCAATCAGCCATGTGTTTACGGTATAGCTGCCGTCCGGCATCCAAAT
>CAYQRI010000095.1:0-6554 GCA_964420085.1 uncultured Ruminiclostridium sp. | reverse complement strand
GGTGACCCTTGTCGTATCTGTCTACAGCAGCATTTATTTTGGGGATCAGCCCCTTTTTGCAGCCGGCGTGGTATTGATAATACAGCTTTGCTTTATGCTCTATATGGCTTCTTTCTATCGCAATCTCAAGGAGATTACGGAGCTTGCTCAGCAAAAGGAACGGAAAAATTTGCTGGAGGTTCAGGTCAATGCGATGGAGCAGCGGATTGACCTGATGGATAAGGCAGTGGGGCAGATGAGCACGGCACGGCATGACCAACGCCACTTCCACCATATCGTCGCAGCCCTGCTGCGTCAGGGAGAAACCGATCAGGCACTCACACTTTTGGAGCAAAGCGATCAATCGCTTCCGCCTGTCCCCCAAAGCTACTGCCAGAATGTGTCCGTGAATGCGGCGGTTTCCTATTACGCCGAGCAGGCAAAGCAGCAGGGAATTCGGTGCGACATTCGTCTGAATATTCCCAGCGAGCTGCAAGTGGATGCACTCTCCCTCTCCATGGCGGTATCCAACTTCATGGAAAATGCCGTCAGTGCCAACGCAAATGTGCCGGAAAAGGAACGCTTTTTGCAGTTCACCGCCGTGAACACCGGGCAACTGCTGCTGGAAATCTCCAATCCTTATATCGGTGAAGTCACTTTGGATGAGGACGGGTTGCCCATTGCCCAAAGAGCCGGGCATGGCTGGGGCAGCCGGAGCATTGCAGCCTTCGTAAAAAGCTGCGACGGAGAGCTGCTCTATGAGATGACAGAGGGTGTTTTTCGGGTGCGTCTGATGATTTAAGGAACAAAAGAAATTGGCTTGTCAAGAGTAAATTTTGCGTGAAGCAAGAACAATAAGCATAAAATGTGGTTTTTTTTGCAGAATATTTGCACTCCCCTCTTTGGTTGTGGTATCCTTAAATGGAAAATTACGACAAAGAAGGGAGTGCTTTTTGTGTCCGATACGGCAAGACGACAAACCGATCAGCCGTTGGCGGCCCCCAATGCGGAGGGGAATGTTTGGCCTCGACAGTCTTGTCCGGCCTTCACGCAGAGAGAGGGGATTTGCCCTCAGCTGCGGGAGTGCTGGTACTGCCAATACGCGGACTTCCATTTGGATAGACCCCGTGCATTGGACGTGGGCGTGTGCTACTGGCCAAACAAGGTGACGAGATAGAAGGGAGGATGGAGAAGCGTACAGGCGAGCGGAGATTGGAATGGTAAAAACGACACGTCTGGTCTCATAGGATAAACCATAGCTTTAGAATAGGAGGAGAATCACAATGAGCGAAACCAAGGATGAAATTTTCAACAAGGATCTTGTGGTGAAAATGAAACAATGCACCACAACTGCTGAAATCATTGCCGTTGCGAAGGAATTCAACGTCGAGCTGACACAGGAGCAGGCAGAGATTCACTTGCATAACTTGAACGAATTGCTGGGTCGATAAGCAAGAAGCAGAAGGGATACATAGCATGAAGCAAATTAAACTGACACAAAGTGACATGGGGAAAGCGCTGGCGGAAATCGATGCCCTGGAAGGTCTGCGCCCAAAGGATAAGGGCTCTCTGCGCCTGCTCACAGAGGAAATGTTCTCCCTCTGCAAAGAGCTGTTGGAGGTCGATACACTGGACTTTGAAATCACGCAGGACGCAGAGCGGTATACCCTGCGTACCAGCACCAAAACCCGTGTCAACGAAGCAGCCCGAGAGGAGCTTCTTTCCATGAGCAGCAACGGAAAGAATGCCGCAAACAAGGGAATCAAGGGGATGCTGGGCGCTGTTTTGGAGGTTTTATCCTTTGAATATGCCCCCGAGCTTTATAACCCTGCTTGGACCTATGGGATGCAGACCGTGGGCGGGGATTACACCTCGATTTGGACGCTCTCACAGTACATGGAGCAGGCGCCCCAGGAAAAAGTGAAAAACGAATGGGATGGAATGGAAAAGTCCATCATCGCAAACTTTGCCGACGACGTCTCCATCGGTGTGCGTGGCGGAAAAGTAGAAATGATCGTAACAAAAAACATTTAATTTTGGAGGAAAAGACTATGACAATCAATAAGACTTTGAACGCAAGTGAATTGACCGTGACCTTGGAAGGTCGTCTGGATACCACCACCGCACCCCAGTTGGAAACCGAGCTGAAGGGCAGCTTGGACGGCGTGACGGCTCTCGTTTTGGACTTTGCCGCACTGGAATACATCTCCTCTGCCGGTCTGCGTGTTCTGCTCTCCACACAGAAGGTGATGAATAAGCAGGGCAGCATGGTGATTCGCAACGTAGGCGAGGTCATCATGGAGGTCTTTGAGGTCACCGGCTTCAGCGATATTTTGACCATCGAGTAACGTGAACGACTCCCTGAAAGACGGACGTGCGTTTCTGAAAAACACCTATCTGCGGCAGCTTCTGCCTGCCATCATCTCCCTTGCGGGCGTGATGGTGAGCACGATGGCAAATAGCATCCTTGCCGGCAATCTCTTGGGTCACGAAGCGTTGGCCGTTATGGGCGTGGTAAGCCCCATCTATTTTCTCTTTGCCACTGTGGGTGCTCTGGTTGGTGTGGGCGGCAGCGCCCTCGCCGCTTGGAGCATTGGGCAGGGGAAGATAGATGGGGCACATCGGGCGTTTACCTTTTCATGCATTCTTACGCTGGGGATCAGCGCGGTGATTTCTGGATTGGGACTTCTGCTGCTGGACCCGTTTGTCTTTCTTCTGGGCGGCAGAGGGGCGCTGTTTGAACCTGTCCGGCAATACGCTTTTTTCTTTTTGTTGAGTGGCGTGGGCACGACGGGTATCTATCTGCCCTTTAACTTTTTGAAGCTGGAAGGGCGGATGCGCCTATCTATGGCACTCTTTGTCCTGATGGCCGTCCTCAACATCGGCTTGGACCTTCTCTTTGTTCTGCCGCTTCACATGGGAATTGCGGGCATTGCCATTGCGACAGGGATTGCCTCTATTGTTTCTGCCGGATTGGGGATGCTCGTTCTTTTGATGCCGGGAAGCTCCTTTCGGCTCTGCTCCGTTAAAGGTCATTGGAGAGCGGTCGGAAAGCTCATGGTTGCGGGTAGTCCTGCCTCCCTCAATAATCTGGTCACCACCCTGCGTACCATTTGCCTCAATCTCATCCTCGTTCCGCTTGCCGGTTCGGCAGGACTCTCCGCCCTGAGTATTCTTTCTACGGCCGGAAATCTTGCCCTTGCTGTGGTTTCCGGCGTTGGGCAGACCACGGCGCCCTTCGTTGGCGTATTCAGCAAGGAGAGGGATAATGCCAGCATTCGTCAGATAGAATGGATTGCCATGACCAGAGGTGGTGCGTTGACACTGGCTGCGGCGATTCTGTTTGTCTTGTTTGCGTCTCCGTTCTGTTTGCTGTTCGGGATTCGTGACCCGGCGGTGCTGGAGCTATCCGCTCCGGCGGTGCGGATATTTGCCATCAGTCTGGTTCCCTCGCTGATTTCTACGGTGTTGCTGACTTACTATCAAGCGTCGGGCTTCACATGGATTGCCAACGTGTTTACCGTCTGCCGTGCCTTTGCTTTTGTGGTACTTACGGCGCTGGTGCTTTCACCCGTATTGGGGCTTGCCGGCGTGTGGATGAGCTTTAGCGTGGCTGAACTGCTTTCGTGGGGGGTTCTATGGCTTTGTCTGCGCCGAGCCCGTCGCGGTCGACCGGAACGGACAGGGCTTTTGTTGCTGGATCGTCGGCATGAGGGAAGTGGACGATATTGTTCCTTCTCTGTGCGCAGTGAAGAGACGGACGTTATGAATGCATCTACCCGTATTTCTGATTTCTGCGAACAAAATGAGCTGGATCCTCGCCGAACCATGCTCATTTCTTTGGCGCTGGAGGAAATGCTCCTGAGTATCTGCTCACACTGCTTCCATGGCAGCGAAACCCAGGAAATCAATGTGCGGCTTCTCATTCTGCCGGACGATGACGATATGGTGATTGTCCTGCGCATCCGCTGCGCTGGAGAAGCCTTCAATCCCATTGCCTACTACGAGGCAAACCGCAAGGAAAATCCCGAGGAATTTGACGATAGCATAGGCATTCGGATGATCGTTGGTGTCGCACAGGCGGTGGACTATAAGACCACCTTTGGTGTAAACAATCTGACAATCATTCTATGAAGAAGTGTGGGGCATACATGATACTGCAACATCAAGGAAAACAAGAAACGCTGTGCGTCCGGTTTCGAGACTTCGAGCCAAAGGATGCACCGGCGGTCATTGCCTGTATCCGGGATGCCTACGGTGACGGCTATATCAAACCCTACCTCTATGATGAACAAGAGGTAGCGTCGCACGATGCACAGGGAATTCTCACCTTCGCACTGGCAGAGACCGATGCAGGGGACATTGCGGGTATGACCGCCGCCGAGGTTTCCGAACATTTTCCACAACAGGTGGAAATTGCCTGTCAGGTGGTGCGTCGGATGTATAGCGGCTATGGGCTTGCCCTGCCCTTGGCGTCCTATCAAATGCGTGCCGCCGAAGCAAATCGACCCGCCGCGCTGTTTGCCCGTGCGCTTGGATGCCACCTCATTTCTCAAAAGACCTTGGACGCAATGGGCTTTACCCATTGCGGTTTCCTGCTGTCTGTTTTTTCCAAAGAATTGTTTACACATCACTATGAAAATGGGGCGTATCTGAAAATTTCTCAATCCGTGGCAGTGAAGCGGGTGAGCAAGCGTCATGTGGGGCAAATCTGGATCCCACAGCACCTTCTCCCGCTTGCGACGCAGATGTATGACAGTCTTGGACTGCCCTTCACGCCGACCCACCGGATTTTTCCCCTTTCCGGAGAGGGAAGGTGGGATTGGGAGTGGAACGGGGCGCATCATACCCTGACGCTGTGGGTGCGGCGTTGTGGCACACAGTTTGCGACAAAGCTTCGCCGCTGCTTAGAAAAAATTGGCGGGCATCCTCTGGCTACGGTGAATCTGTATTTGAATCAAAGCGATCTCAGCGCTGGCTCCGCTTGGGAAATCGCACGAAAGTGCGGCTTCTTATTCACTGGATTTTTACCTTGCGGCGGGGCGGGCGAATACCTGATTTTACATTGGCCCGGCGCAGTACCCGTCTGTATGAATACGATTCCTTATATTGCCGCATATGAGCCGTATGCGGCGGAAATTAGGAGGCAGCTCAATGAACGAACATAAACAATCCGGAAGCATCCGCAAAAAGCTCACCCGTACGGTGGTCTTAGTCGCCTTTGCGTCTATTCTCCTTTTGGGGGCAGTGGCACTATTTGGGCAGGTGCGTATGCGGAATCAAACCTTGCGCATCAATGAAAATTTAGGCGACCAAACCTCCTCCAACAGCCGTAAAATGATGGAGGATGAGGCACTCAATCAGCTTCGTGCCATTGCCGAAGCCAAGGCAGAGGGCGTGGATGCCCGCCTTCAGAGCATTATGAGCCAGGTGGATATTTTGGCCGGCGCAGCAGAGGAGCTATACGCTGCCCCCCAAAAGTTTGGGCGCCTGCCTGTTTATCCGGCGGACGCGTCCACCAAGGGAACCTACACCGCACAGATTGTCTATTCCGACCGAACCACTCCGGTTGCGGTGGCGGACGAAGTAGGGCTGGTTGGCAATCTGACCTCTGCCATGAAGGAAACCAGTAAGTTTCTCGCCGGTGCCGGCACGACCCAAATCGGAACCGAAAGCGGCTTCATCGTCATGTGTGATGAGAATGCCCACCTGAAGGTGAATATGGGGAATCTGGAGCCTACCGAACGCTCGTGGTACCGCTTGGCGGCAGACAGTGGGGTGCTGGCTTGGTCCGATGTCTTTGAAGACGCCTATGGCCGTGGCTTGGCGGTTACCTGCGGAAAGCCGGTTTTCGATGCAAGCGGGACACGAAAGGGTGTCGTCTCCATCGGCTCACAGTTAAGCGAAATCAGCTCCACCGTCACCAATACTGCCATTGGCGAGACAGGCTATGCCTTTGTGGTGGATCAGCACGGCGACATCATTATGTCGCCCAAAATGCAAAGCGCAAAGGTTGGAGAACTCACCCTTGAGAACCTGCTGGAGGACAGTGAGACATCCGTTCAAGAGGCAGGGAAGCAGATCGTAGCCGGGGAAAAAGGAGTCGCTAAGGTTGTGCGGGACGGGAAAGAGGTCTACATGGCCTATCAGCCTATGGCAAATGTATCATGGTCTGTCGTCACCGTAGTGGATGTAGAGGAAGTGCTGGCTCCCGCTTTGCGAAGCGAGCAGGATATTGACAAGCTTTCGGAGGAAGCAGGGGGACAAATTAGCCGTAGTATTCTGGTTACGCTCCTCTTGTTTGTGGTTGCGATTGCGGCCGCAATGGTGCTTTCTGTCACCTTGGCCACCACCTTTGCAGGACGGATTACCAGACCACTCATGAAGCTGAAAAAAGGCGTGGAAATTGTTGCTGGCGGCGACCTGGAGCACTCGATTGATATTCATACTGGGGACGAAATCGAAACCTTGGCCGATTCCTTTAATAAAATGACCCAGGATTTGCAGGAGCAGATTACGAACCTCAAGCACGTCACCGCCGAAAAGGAGCGCATCGGGGCGGAGCTGGACGTGGC
>CAYQRI010000094.1:0-6644 GCA_964420085.1 uncultured Ruminiclostridium sp. | reverse complement strand
ACCATGGAACTATATTCCCGGTGTGCTGATGGGCTTTGGCAAGGTAGAAAAAGAAAACAAAGCACGATAAAGCAAATTGAGGAGGAAAACAAATCAATGAAGAACATGAAAAAACGAACACTTAGCCTAATGCTAGTCCTTTGTATGGTATTTTCCCTGCTGCCTTCGACAGCACTGGCAAGCTCGAAATTTTCCGACATGCCGGATGATTACTCTACAGAAGCCTTGCAAAATGCGGTGATAAATGGGCTTCTAAGTGGCTCTGGTGATAAAATTATGCCCAATGATAACTTAACACGCAGTCAAATGGCAGCAATCTTAGTCCGTGCCTTCGGTGCGGAAAAAATGGCTGATTTAACTAGCTTTACAGATGTAAACGCAGACGCTTGGTACTATGAGGAGCTATCAGCGGCTGTGTATATGGGTATTTTAAAAGGGGATCAGAATGAGATACGTCCCGACAGCTCTATTACACGTGAGGAAGCCTTTGTGGTGCTTGCCAGAGCCTTTGGAATGGAGGCTCTGAATACTTCTGCGGTAGATAGCTATGCAGATGGAAATGAGGTAAGCAGCTGGGCACGTGAAGGTGTTGCCGCCATGATAGAAGCAGACTATGTCAAGGGCGATGGCGTGCATTTAAATCCTACTGCAAACATCAGTCGTAAAGACTTTGCCGTGGTTATGGATCGTATGGTAGCAAGCTATATTACAGATGCTGGTACATACACGGATGTGGCAGAAGGTTCTGTCATGATTATTACACCTGATGTGACCCTAGAGGATACAACCATCACAGGTGACCTTATCCTAGGTGATGGCATTGGCGAGGGTGAAGTAACCTTGGACAATGTAACCGTTTTGGGTGATGTTGTGGCTCGTGGCGGTGGCTCAAATTCTGTTTATGTGAAGGGCGACAGCGCTCTGGGTCACATCAAGCAGTATAAGGTAGACGGTGATGTCCGCTTTGTGATGCAAAGCAGTGCGACGGTGAATACCATTTCCGTCTATGATGGGGTGGACACCGTTATCCTTGCAGGTGACTTTGAGGCGCTGAATGTTTACTCTACCACCCCTGTGGTCATTGAAAACGGTAATATTCAAACGGTTAGCGTATCCTCGGCCGATGTGAGTATGACGCTAAACCGTGGTGCGAATATCGAAAGCATTACAATGACTGAAACTGCGACAGATACTATGTTAGAGGTAGAAAGCGGAGCAAGAGTAGAAAAAATTGTTGTGCAAGGTCAAAATGCTGTGATTGACGGCACCGGCACAGTAAATCAGGTGGATGTCAATGCCGACAACGCAAACATTGACACCCAAGGCACCAAGGTTGTGGTTGCCGAGGGGATTGAGGGCACAGTGGCCGACCGCAAGGAGTTGGATGGCGGTAAAACTGTAATCACCTCCAAGCCCTCCACAGGCGGTGGTGGCTCACAGCCTGTCACCGAAGTCAGTGTTACAACCTCAGCGGAGTTGCTGGCTGCCCTGGCCAATAAGCAGTACACTACGATCACAATGACAGCCGATATTACTGTCTCAACCACTGATACCGAAGACAGTACGGAAAATCTAACCATAAATGAGGGCAAAACTCTGGTGATCGCCAAAGGCAATACCTTGACTGTGACGGGTAAGTTGTCCAACCATGGAACACTGGTGATAAAAGAAAATGCCAATGTTTCGTATAAAAATAGCTATTTTGTTGGTCAGTTTGAAGTGTACGATTATCCTGCGTTCAAGACCCTTTTAGTCAATCTGAAGAATAGTGACAACAGCACTATGAAGATTAAGGGAACGGTAGACGCTGTCAGTGAGGACTTGGCTCTAGATCAGCTCCGATTCACCATAGAAAATGGCGGAAGTCTTACTACCACCGGTAATGTAACCCTAATAAAAATGTCTAATCAAGCTCTCATTAACAATCGGGTGATAAAAGCTGGCGGCAAACTAAGTGCAGGCAACTTAACTTTGGAAAACGATGATGCTGGCGGTGCCGACCTGATTGTAGAGAAGGGAGCAACCCTCACTGTAACGAATACTCTAACGGTAAAGGAAAAAGCAACCCTCACCTACTATGACGGTAAGGATTTAAAGGTAGACTCTACGAAAATCACAGGCGATGGCACCTATAAGATGATTCTTACCGAGGATATAGAAAGCTTATCGCACCTAGGTCCTGTGCTGTATCTTGTAGACTATATGCAAGGAGATGCATTTACCCTTGATAAAAAGCTCGTCCTAAGCTCCGAAGGTGGCAATACCCTTACCATCCCTGTGCCAAATAATGATAAGGAACGTTTAAATATCGGCACCTACTCAGGGGATGATAAGACTCCGACGAGTGTTAAGGTAGGACATCTCACGCTGGACAATGTGAAGGTCGAATATCTCACGAGCTCAAATAATTATACAACCAGCTGGAAGATAGCACCGAGCAGTACCCTCACCATAGAAAACGGAGGTCAGCTTGTTGCCCCAAAGGTGCTATCATCAATAGACAACCACGGAACCGTTACGGTAAAGGGTGCCGGCAGCAAGCTACAGATAGACCACATCTTTAAAAACTTTAGCGTGGTGAACCTGGAAGACAGTGGGCAGATGATCCTTCCTTCGGCTTACCATAGAAATTGTGGCACCATTACGGTAGATGGTCATGGCAGTAAGCTTGAAATCGGGACGCGCATATGGAACTTCGGATATCAGGATAAGCCGACTGCAACGATTACGGTAAAAGACGGCGGTGCTCTTATATGCACCTGGGAGGATGGAGCATCCATCAGAGGGGCTCATGATGAGTACGATGCGCAAGATTACAGCACAGAATCTTCCATTGTGATAGAAGATGGTATCTTCACCCATGCCACCGCAGGTTATGGCTTGCCTGTGCGTACTGATACCACACCAATTACCGTTACCTATGAGTGGACGTTTGTCGTTGCTGAATCCACTGAGAATAAGTGGGAGGAAATCACCCCGGCAACAGCCCTTGCAAAGGATCTCGGAGAAAATGCTAAGGTGAACGATTCAAATCCAAATCAGGTAGACATCACAGATGCTATAACCCTTAGCAAGGACATTATAATCCCAAAAGACGTAACCTTGAACGTAAACATCGGTACAATCCTAACGATACCGGAATCTTACACCCTGACAAACAACGGCACGCTGAAAAATCAGGGCAACATCCATGTAAACACTGCAGCTGCTCTCACCACCGCACTGGCAGGCTCGGGTGGCAATCAAGGTACAGTTGAGGTAAAGAGTAATTTTACCGCAACCGAAAATACTACCGTGCCAGCTAACGCAAGCTTGAGTATCCCCACAGGTGTGACCTTAACCCATAGAGGGGACGTCAGCACGGGCGGCGACAACGATGCGTTACTTGTATCAGGCTCAGTGAGGGTAGACGGAACGCTCATTGCTCCGCTGGGTGAGGTAGATAAGGACGCTACCTTGACTGTGAGTTCCGGTGGTCAGCTAACTATAGGAGCGAGCTACTCACCCCTTATGATATATGGCACCCTTGACAATAACGGTACAATCACAAATAGTGGCACTTTGAGTTTAATGGAGGGTGCTACTAAACTCACCAACAACAACAACGCCACGATTGCCAACAACGGCTTAATTCAGATCTATGACCTTGCCGGTCTGAAGTTTGCAATGGGCGCAACCCATCTCGCAATTAATGACGGTACCATCTATGTATCCAAAAGCATCACCACCGATGAGGCTTTGACCATTCCGACAAATGCCAATCTAGTTCATGGCGCTGGAATGATACAATTGACAGTCGGCTCCATTACACTAAAACCCAATGCCAAGGTCACGTTGGAAAGTGAAGGGAATTGCTTGAAAGCGGGCAACTATCAATTTTTTTACGACACAGCGAACGGAGATTGGAATGGGCTGACTGTTACCACAGCTGATGAGAAAAAACACTTCACCAACAATAATAACGACGACATCACACTTTCTTCAACAGTAGACTAAGAATATCGGTGGCGAAAGCTACAAGTTTGATAAAAACGGCAGTACCGGTGCTTAAAACGTAAGCTATCGGTACTGCCGTTCTATTTATTTTATTTTTGAATAGCTATTCTTTCTCTAAGGAAATTCTAAAAAACAGAACAAAAAGGACAAGGCGCATTCGAACGGGTGTATCTTGTCCTTTTGACCGGATTTTAGCCGATTTTATTCGTTAGAACCAACCTCTTATGATTCTATACGGCTATCCTTCATAGCGGGATTGTCAAGCAGCTGTCCATGGACATCGAAGCGTGAGCCATGGCAAGGGCAGTCCCAGCTGTGCTCAAGGGGATTCCATTTGAGGGCACAGCCCATATGGGAGCAACGCTTCCTCGTAGGTGTGACAAAATCCAGCAACGTGGTGCCCATGTTGGCAAAAAGCTGTCCGGTCAGGATACTTCTGTCGGGCGCAAATGCAGGTGCAAACACGTTGCTGCGCCCCAATACCAAATCCGTCAAAATTTCTGCGGCAACCATGGAGGAGGTCATCCCCCACAGGTTAAACCCAGACGCCACATACACATTGGGCAATCCTGCGCTATATGCACCGATATAGGGGGCACCGTCCAAGCTCACGCAGTCCTGATTCGCCCAGGCGTATTTTTCTTTTCCCTGAGGAAAATACTGCTGCGCAAAGGCTCTTGGGGCAGCAAAGGCTTCGCCCTGCTTTCCAGTACGGTGGTCTCCCCCACCGATGAGCAAAAGTCCATGGTAGTTTCTCAAATATACGCCGTTTTCTGCCACATCCTCAATGGTGCAGCCCAAGTCCGCTGTGTTTTCCAGTGCAATCACATAGGAACGCTGCTGATAAAGCTTGGCGAAATACAGTCCATGACTGTTGATGAATGGATAATGGGTACTGATAATCACCTTTTTTGCTTGAATGCGTCCGTGCTCCGTCAGTGCTGTGGTACCGCACAGCTTCTGTACAAAGGTATGTTCAAAGATACGCAGCCCTTTTGCCGCCCCATAGAGAAATTTCAGCGGATGAAACTGCGCCATACCCGGATACCGAACCGCACCGGCGACCGTAAAGGGCATGGGTGTTTTGGTGGTAAACCTAGCGTCAAAGCCAAGCAGCTGGACGGCAGCCGCTTCCCGCTCCATCAGAGCCTTGTCATGAAGTGAATACATCACAGAGGGCTTCTCCTCAAAGTCGCACGGAATGTGTGTTGCGAGTGTTCGGAAGCGTTCCACAGCCTGTAGGTTCGCATGGAGATAGTGCTTGGCATGTTCCGAACCAAGCTTTTTGATGAAATCCTGATATAACGTGTCGTGCTGCGCTGTCAGCACGGCGGTTGTCCCTTTGGTAATGCCGTCGCCGATGCGGTTGCCTTCAACCAGCATATAATCGACGCCCGCCTCTTGCAATTTCAGCGCACACAGAACCCCTGCCATACCACCGCCGATGATGAGTACCTCTGTCTCTTTATCGCCATCCAGCGTGTCGAAGTGTGGCGGCGAAAGTTTCTTTGTCCATAAAAAATCCATGTAGTATCCCTCCGTTCCAAATAGTATTCTCCAATTTAGACGGAATATGAACACAAGTGATTTTATGGTGATAACCAATAGACTGGTAAAAAGGACCGACAATCTATCTGCCCGTTTATTGGTTATCGATCAAGCTGGAGGCTGTTTTTGTAACGTTCTTTTATAGAAACACAGGCTCACGACTTCCCATTCCGTTTCTTTGGCTTGGTCCCACCAAAAAGGGAGAAGAAGCTCTGTGGTGTTGGCGCTTCGAAGTTCATCATTTGCTCTGAAAACGGATGCTTCAGCTCTAGCTGATAGGCGTGTAAGCCCATTCGTTTGAGAGGGTCGGTTTGCGCCCCATATTTTTTATCTCCCGCAACGCTGTGCCCCAATTCCTTCATATGGACACGGATTTGATTTTTTCGTCCGGTTTCTAACTGAATATCAAGCAGAGAGTATCCGCCTTTTTCCTTTAAAACAGAGTAGCTGGTAATCGCTTCCAAGCCATCTCCTGCCCTGGCGCTAGAGTACATCAAAAGTGTTTTGGTTTGCTTCAGCCACGATTGAATTTTGCCGTTTTTCTCGTCCAGCTGACCCTCAACCACGGCGATATACCCTCTTTTGGTCACCAAATCTGCCCAATTATCCTGTAAGGCCAATTTCATTTTCTCATTTTTGGCAACCAAAAGGATGCCAGAGGTTTCACGATCCAGCCGATGCACCGCAAAAATACGATTTCTGGGATTCTTCATCTGGACATAATCCGTCAGCATATGATAGGCGGTCGCCTCCTTTTCTTTGTCGGAGGCAATCGAGAGCAAACCGTAGGGCTTGTTTATCACCAGAATATCCTTATCTTCGTATATGATATCCAGACCTTCCCATGTCCTTGGCTTCGCTGTCGGGCGATGGATAGACACCACTTGTCCTTCTTTCAGTTGTGCATCATACTTGGTGGTGACAACCCCATCGATGGATACAAGCCTGTGTGTCAGCAAGGACTTGATATGGTTTCTGGATTGATTGGTCAGGTTTTGTAATAGAAACTCCAGCAGACCGCTTGTCTGCACCACCACAAGCTCCTTGGGCGGTTTGGATGCAAATTCTTTTTGATGCTTCATGTTATCGTTCCCTCTTTT
>CAYQRI010000093.1:0-6667 GCA_964420085.1 uncultured Ruminiclostridium sp. | reverse complement strand
TAGCTCCGCTTGTCGTCACGCTGGTTCCTAGCGCCACACAGTTTTCCACCTTGGCACTGCTATTGGCTGTAAAACCAACAACACCACCTGCATAGTTAGTCGTGGCAGTCACATCACCTGTGGCGTAGCAGTTTTTGATGGTGGCTGTACCTGAAGCATAGCCCACAAGGCCACCTGCATAGTTAGTCGTGGCAGTCACATCACCTGTGGCGTAGCAGTTTTCGATGGTGGCTGTACCTGTAGCTAAGCCCACAAGGCCACCTGCATTGTTTTTGCCGCTGACCGCACCTGTGGCGTAGCAATCTTGGATGGTTGTATCTGTAGCATAGCCCACAAGGCCGCCTGCACTGTTGTATGATGAGTTAACCACAGTGCCTGTGGCATAGCAGCTTTGAATGGTGGTGTTCGTCGCATAGCCCACAAGGCCACCTGTATACTGTTCATTAGAGCCGCTTGAGGTCGCAACACGACTGACACAGTTTTCCAGCGTAGCGTTCTCCACATGACCCACAAGGCCGCCTACATAGCTGCCAGCCGTCACCGTGCCAGCCACAGTGAGGTTTCGGATGATAGGCTTTGATGAAATGTAGGAATTCACATATCCAAAAAGACCTTGGCGATTGGTGGTGTTGTTGATACTCAACCCAGAAATGGTGTGCCCCTGTCCCTCGAAGGTGCCAGCGAAGCGTTTATTACTTGATGTGCTAGTATATGTTCCAATCGGTGTCCAATTGCCAGTTAGGACAATGTCGTTTAGCAAAACAAAGGTGCAGCCGTTGCCGGTTTTACCGCCATTGACCAGCGTAGCAAGCCTTTCAAGCTGCGTCTGATTGGCAATGGTGTAAACCGTCCCTGACGTGAAGTCATTAACCGTGCTTTCCAGGGGAACAAAGGTGCTGACCGTGATTTCACAAGTATCCGATTTATCCCCAACCGTGACGGTGATCGTTGCGGTTCCCACGCTAACGCCTGTAATTTTGCCATTTTGAGTCACCGTGGCAACAGCATCGTCGCTGCTGCTCCAAGTCATAACCAGTGGCAAATCCGCTGGTTTTATTGTTGCTATTAGGGTTTGGTCAGAGCCAACTCCCAGCACTATATTGTCAAAATTCAGAGTGATGCTGTCCACCTCACGTGGGAGAATCGGCTTCTGTTCCCCTTTAATCGACTTCACGGTGGGCAGATAGTTCACATTTAATGCCGTGGAGGAAATGTCCCAAACGGCACTGCTCCACGCTGTAAACACCTCGCTTTGCACAGCTGTGGCGGGGTCGATGGGCGCACCGTCCTTGTCGGTGAGCCCACCGCCTTCAATGACACTGCCATTGACTGTCATATCACTTCGGGCGAAATTTCCCACAAGAGAAACACCCTCGGCAGAAATGCCCACCACACGACCAGCGTCATTGCCGCCAGCGGACACACGCAGTCCCAATGCCACGCTATTTTGCACACCACTCATTGCCATACCGGCAATGCCTCCTGCAAAGTCGCCTGTTGCTGCAATTGTGCCGATGGCATAGCAGCTGCTGATTGCACCGTTGGTAAAGCCTACAATACCGCCTGCATAGTCGCCACCTGCCTCAATAGCACTAGTGGCATAGCAGTCCTGCACGGTAGAATTCCTTCCCGCGTAGCCTGTGATACCGCCTGCATAATTACCAGAGCCAGTCACTTTCACACGGCTAACACAGTTTTGAATGCTGACATTTTCCTTTGCATAGCCAACAACGCCGCCAACAAAGCTGCCGCCCTGCACCGCACCATCTACCATGAGATTGGAAATGACACAGCGATTGGAGCTGGTGCCTCCCACATAGCCAAACAAGCCCTGATGATTGGCCGTGCCTGCAATGCTTAAATTAGAAATGGTGTAGCCCTGTCCGTCAAAGCTGCCAGCAAAGGGCGCGCTCTCGCTACCAATGGGTCTCCAAGTGTCCGTTAGGGCAATATCATTTGTCAAGCGGAAGCTTACCCCAGCGATAGAATATCCGCTTTCAACACTTTCCGCCAGCTGTCTAAGCTGCTGCTCCGTTCCAATGTCATAGGTGCTTCCAGAAGCAAAAGCCGTCACCGTAATGGTGCAGGTTGCAGAGTTTTCTCCCACCTTTGCGGTGATGGTGGCAGTTCCTATACCCTTTGCCGTAACCTTGCCCAGTCCATTGACCACGGCAATGCTCTCATCGCTACTGCTCCAGACGATCGGTGCACCTGTGGGGGGTGTCACAGTGGCAAGCAAGCTCTCCGAAGCGCCCTGATACAGGCTCAGCTCGGTCTTGTCCAGTGTGATTGTGACACCTGTTGCATTAAAAGGCAAAACAGGGGTTTGTGTGCCTTTGATGCTTTTGAGGGTTGGCAAATATCCCACATTCAATGCTGTGTTTGAGATTTCCCAAACATCGCTGCGCCAAGAGGAAAACACCGCACTTTGCAAGGCGTTGTACTGGATATCTGCACCATTTTTCTTGTTGTTTGTGCTGCCAGTGACAGTTACACCATTTACCAACATATCCGCTCTGGCAGAGCTATAGTAGTACGCAGTATAGCCTGTTACACGTCCTACATCACTCGAGGTATTCGGGGCATTCACAGATAGACCCAGTGCAACGCAGTATTGTGCACTATTTCTGCCCACAATGCCGCCTGCATTGCCGCCACCTGTGGCAGTCACATTGCCTGTGGCGTAGCAGTTTTGAACAACCTTATCCGCTTGGTAGCCTGCAATGCCGCCTGCATAATTAATAGCTTGTACATTTCCAGTTGCATAGCAGTTTTTAATGCTCGCTCTACTCCCTGTGGCACTACCTGCAATACCGCCTGCATAGCCATAGGTGGTACTGGTGGCACTGACGCTTACATTGCTAACGCAGCGCTCTATGGTGCTATCATCACCAGCACTGCCCAAAATGCCACCCACATCAGAGCTGCCACTGACACTGCCCTCCACCCTAAGGTCTTGAATTATACAAGGGCTTGTACTGCTGCTGCCCTTCGTATACCCAAAAAGACCTTGATAGGAGGAGTCGCTGTTGATACTCAATCCAGAAATGGTGTAGCCCTGTCCGTCAAAGATGCCAGAGAAGGGTTTATTTTCATTACTTGCGATATATTGTCCAATCGGTGTCCAATCGCCAGTTAGGACAATGTCATTGAGCAGCAGGAAGGTGCAGCCGCTGCCGTTTTCACCGCTATTGACCAGAGTGGCAAGCTTTGCAAGCTGCGTCTGATTGGCAATGGTGTATATCGTTCCGGAAAGCAATGTGCTTACCTGTTCATCCAGTGGCGCAGTCTTTGTCACTTTAACGGTGCAGGCGCGTGATTGCCCTCCCACCGTTGCGGTGATGGTCGCGGTGCCAGCGCCCGTTGCGATGACAAAGCCGTTAACCACCGTAGCAACGCTCTCGTTGCTGCTGCTCCAGCTGACTGGCAGATGGCTTGGCACGACCGTTGCCGTGAGCGTGGCAACATCGTCCTCCTCCAGTGTCAGCTGAGTGGAGGACAAGGTGAAGCTGGTGACTGCGTATGGCAGGGTAGGTGTTTGCGCACCTTTGATGGTCTTGAGTGTGGGCAAAATGCCTGTTTTTAAGCTAGTGTCAGCGGAAATGCTCCAAGCATCGCCGTCCCAGTCTGTAAAAACGGTACTCTGCAAGGCGTCAGCGTTAACATCTACACCGTTTTTGTCTGTGGCAGTGCCAGTGACGGTGCTGCCATTGACCAGCATATCCTTGCGAGCGGAACTGTTTTCAATGGTGGTATATGCTGTGTCGATTTTGCCAACCACACGGCCAGAAGTAGTGTCGTTTGTCTCACCCACACTCATACCAAGCGCCACACAATTTCTTATCGTTACGGTGGCGTCAGAATACGAATAGCCCACAATGCCACCTGCATTTTGACTTGTAGCTGTCACGTTACCCGTTGCATAGCAGTTTTCAATGGTTTGGGTGCTTCGGATTGTGCCATCGGCATTTCCCACAATGCCACCTGCATACGAGTCAGCATATACATTGCCCGTTGTATAGCAGTTTTGGATGGTGTCGGTGGTGGTGGTGTTTTCGCCTTTCATATACCCAACAATACCACCTGCACTATAGTTTGTCGCTCTTACCGTCGCACCGCTGATGCAGTTTTCTACAAGGGTAAATCCAGCCAAGCGGCCCACAATGCCGCCCACGTAAGAGCCGCCTTGTACACTGCCCTCCACCCTAAGGTTTCGGATGATGCTAAGCTTTGTCGCACTTTCACCCTTGACATAGCCAAACAAGCCTTTATAGTCCCCTGAGGAGGTGCTTAGTCCGGAAATGGTGTAGCCCTGTCCGTCAAAGATGCCAGAGAATGGCGCGTTACTGCTAAATACTCCAATGGGTGTCCAAGTGCCAGTTAGGGCAATGTTATTTATCAAAACAAAGGTGCAGCCGCTACCTGATCTTCCAGCATTGACCATCGTGGCAAGCCGTGTAAGCTGCTCCTGATTGGCTATGGAATAGGTTGTTCCGTTTGTAAAGGAAGCAATACTGCTGTCGAGTGGAATTGCGTCAGTTACGGTGACAGTGCAGGTGGCAATTTTACCTCGCCCAGCCGTAGCGGTGATGGTTGCTGTACCAATGCCAAGGGCGACATCGGTCACGCCAACAGCGGTGACAACGCCGTTTTGATCCACCGTGGCAACAGCCGTGTTGCTGCTGCTCCATGTGACACCTTGGTTGGCATTTTCTGGCAGCACAGTGGCTGTCAGCGTTTGTGAGGTATCGTTTTTCAAAATCAGACTGGTTTGGTCAAGGGTGATATTCGTCACCTCTACCGGTATGCCGCCAGGATTCACATCGCCAGTGATGGTGCTACCGCTGACGGTGATGGTTTTTGTGACCTGCTCACTTCTCAAGCCCTGTCCATTTGCCACCCACAGTGTGATTGTGTAGGTGCCGTCTTGGGCAAAATTATCCGCAGCAATGACACCTGTGATTAGCTTTTCTCTACCATCTGCCCACGCCTGTCCCAAGGACTGCTCGGTGCCACCATTGATGGTGTAGTACAGGGTGTCCTGTTCGCCTGCCACATCGGTTACCGCGGCATTGACGGTGATATCCTTCTCGCCTTCTGTTGTGATGTACAGTTCAAATGGATTGCTAGAGAGCACTGGGGGTGGTGCAATTTTTTTGCCCACACCATAAACCATGGTACGAGTGACAGTGCCATTTGCTGGCACGGTCATGTCTTTCCACGAATAGGCAAATCGTATACTTACTTCCCTATCGGTGCTTATTGCTACCTTATTATCCAAATTAGTAAATAAATTACTTTTTAAATCAGTTGAGCTTGTTCCATACCAAAGGGTATCTGCATCACTTCCACTGCCAGTGTTGATGCAATTTAGAGAAAACTGAACGCCATTAATAGGGGGAGCGTACTCTTCATTGGAGGTAACCACATTCCACTTGCGAAAGCCTGTTGGTGTCGGCTCAAGGAATGAGTTCGTGCGGACATATGGCTCGCCGCTATACATATTTGCAGTGACAGCCAGCGAAACATTGGAAATGTCCGCATTGGTGAGATTGTGAATGGTGTAGGTAATCTCCATTGCTGTTCCGCCGGAAACGGAGGTAGCCTCTACCTCTGCCAATAGACCATCCTTCAAATACACAGGTGTGCCTTCGCCGGGGAAACGCACAAGCATTGCATTATCCCAGGCAGGGGTTTCATCCATGGAGAGATAGGTTCTAAACGGTGTTTCGCCCTGAGTTAGAGAGATTTCTGTATTCCTGTTAAATGCCTTTATTCGATAGCCTCCCTCTGGGTTGGGTCCTAAAAAACCGCTAGCACCCGCCAGTTGGCCATAATCCATCCCCATGTTGCTATTTTTCGTACCAAAGGCACTGGGATTTTCTGAGACGGCAATACCGTAATGATTTAGAGTACCCGGGCCACCATAATACTCCTCGGCGCCGGTTAGCTTTGCAATTTCAAATCCGATGGAAGGTTTTGCTCTTATAAATAAAAGAGAGTTGCTCAGCGTTTTGAACGAGGCGCTTACAACATCAAAAGCATCCATGGATTCGTGTTCAAGATATATAGTTGCCCCGCTTTTCATGCCATAAAAGGCATGACCCTCAATGGAGGTAACACTGCTTGGCACGGTTAACCAGTCAAGGCTGGTGCAGTATTTAAAGGCATCGCCCTTAATGGTGGTAACGCCATTATCCAGCGTGACACTAGCTAGTTTGGAACAGTTTGAGAAGGCTCCATATTCTATGGTAGCAGGGCCTTTTACCTCAACACTTCTTAGTGATGTGCAGTTCATAAAGGCATTCACCCCAATGGAGGTAACACTGCTGGGGATGATTATGCTTCTAAGGCCAGAGGCGCCATAAAAGGCAGCATTGCCAATGTCAGTGATGGTATCGGGCAGGGTAATATACCAAAGCAGGTCGCACATAGAAAACACATCTTCTCCAATTTTGGTCACAGGATAGGTTTCTTGAGTCTCTGGGTAAATATACGTAATGTGAGAAGGAATGGTCACAGTCCTGCTAGTGTTCCAATAATCTGCATTTGGGTCAACCCAGGCAACTTCCCAATATTCTTCACCTGTATACCCACCATTACCATCTGTACCGAATTTAAGGTCATATCTTACGCCTTGGTAATAAAAATTAAAATCATTTGTCAC
>CAYQRI010000092.1:0-6707 GCA_964420085.1 uncultured Ruminiclostridium sp. | reverse complement strand
TGAACTGGGGGTAAAGGTTTTGCAGACCTCTGCCTTACCACTTGGCTATGGCGCCATTTGGAGCGAGTGACGAGGCTCGAACTCGCTACCTCCACCTTGGCAAGGTGGCGCTCTACCAGATGAGCTACACTCGCAAATTCGTTGTGGTAAAAACCACAACGATGGTGCCCAGAGCCGGAATCGAACCAGCGACACGTGGATTTTCAATCCACTGCTCTACCGACTGAGCTATCTGGGCATATAGGGTACGAAGTACCCTGTTTGGCGACGCGGAAGGGACTTGAACCCTCGACCTCCGGCGTGACAGGCCGGCGTTCTGACCAACTGAACTACCGCGCCAAGTAGTGGTGGGAACAACAGGGCTCGAACCTGTGACCCCATGCTTGTAAGGCATGTGCTCTCCCAGCTGAGCTATGCTCCCGGTCAGGAAGGTTTTCGTTTTTTTCTCGCAACCCCCAAGCGACGAAATTTATTATATCCGATGAAGCCCGATTTGTCAACACTTTTTTTGAAAAAACTTTGTATTTTTTTATGGAAAAACGTCGAAGTAAAAGCCCCTTGAAAATCAAGGCTTTTTTGAAGGTTGTCGGAATAAAGCGGAGCGTCCGCCGCACAGTGGAAGGAAATTATAACATAAAATCCTCCTCTTTTAAGCGGCTGAAGTCTGGCGGCATCGGACGTGGAGGGGTACGTTTGAGTGGATCATAGCGGAAGGCACGACAGGACGAGGCAGGGGAGCAGATTCCGTGCTTGGTACATAGAATGGTATCTGCATCCGCAGATTTTCCACGTTTGCAATACGAGCAGCTTGGCTCAATTTTTTTGGTAAACAGCATGAGACGTCCTCATTTCTATGAAGCAGCTTATCCTGCGAAACAGTACTTACTTGACTATAGCACGTTCCTGCTGTCTTTTCCAGTCCCTTTTTTTCCAAACAGGAAAAAGTAGAGACCGGAGAACAGCCAAAGTGCTAAAATTTCCCGCCCAAGCAGGCTGGGGGCAAGAAGGAGTCTGCCGGGAGCCATGACAGGAAGCGATAGGGAAACGTGTGGAAGCAATAAGACAAGCAGCGTGGCAGAGAGAAGCCCCTGCACGAGCTTAGCAGTCAGGTAAGGGGCAGGGCGAATGCCTACCGCCTGCCAAAAGGGCATGGTTTGGCAGTGTACGGATAGACCACCCCACCCTAAAATAAAGGCAGCCAAGGGCAGTGCGAGGGGTGCGGACGGTTCCAGCGCAGCGCTGCCTGTGGACAATTCCAGAAGCCCGATCAGAAAGCTGCGGTAGAGAGGGAGGCTATCCTCTCCCCCGAACAAGGCGGCAAAAAAGTGCGATAGGGCAGGGAGGATGCCCGAGCAATCCGCCAAGGCAGTCAGCACCGAAAACAGGATGACATACGCACAGACGTTGAGAGAAGAAAAAAAGGCAGACTGCACACAGTCGGGAAATACGCTCGAAAGCGGTTGCAGGGATGGATGGGAAGCCGTTTTCTTGGATTCTGCCTTGCCGAAGAGCAGATGCAGTCCGATGCCCAGTAAAACGGCAGAAAGGGAATTGACGGCAAGCAGGAGAAAGCCGACCTCCTCCGAGCCGAAAATGCCAACACCCACGGCACTCACCAAGAAGGCGGGTCCACAGTTGTTGCAGAAAAGAGCCAGACGTTGTGCTTCACCGGCGGTGCATCCTTCCTCTGTACGGAGCTGTGCAATGGTGCGTGCCCCCACGGGATAGCCACCCAGTGCCCCTAAAATCAGAGGGGCAGCGCCCGCACCGCCTACGCCAAACAGCGGATACATGAGGTGCTGCAGAGGACGGGCGAATAGAGCCGCAAGCCCTGTCTTAATAAAAAGCGACGAGAGGACAAAAAAAGGAAACAGGGAAGGAATGAGTAAATCCAAGCACAGCGTAATCCCACTTCGTGCCCCTTCTGCACTGTTGGCGGGGAAGGTGAACAGCAAAACGCCCAGAAAAAGCAAGCCAATGCCCTCAATGCCCCTGTATAGATATCGTTTCATAGAATCCCCCCTTGCCTCTTCCAAAGCGTATGCAGCAGAAGAGGAAAACTTGCCTTTTATTCTTCTATGCTTTCAATTTCGTGGTTAGAGAGGATGGTGTCGGAATACCGAGGTTCCTGCCGACGAGCAGAGGTTACCTCTCTACAAAAACAAAAAAACAGAGGGATTGTTGACGTTTTCTTGCAACTTTCTTATGAATCGGCTATACTGATTTCCGACAAACCATCAAAGAATGGAGAACATACGATGAAAAAATATGGACTTGTCTTCCTGCTCCTTCTCTCGCTTTCGCTCGTGGGGTGTACCCTGCAGGAAACACCAACCGTGAGCAAAACCAACCTGCAAATGGATACCGTGGTGACCATTACCTTATATGATTGGAGCAATGTGGAAACCATCGACCGTGCCTTTGACGAAATTTCCCGCTTGGAGTCCCTGCTCAGCGTCGAGAAGGCGGGCAGTGACTTGGATCGTCTGACGAAGGCCGCTGGAAAGGAATGGGTGGACATTGCACCTGAAACGGAGGAAGTCCTCACCTTGGCACAGAAGTATCATGACCTATCGTCAGGACTGTTTGATGTCACCGCAGGGCCGCTCATCGACCTGTGGGGCATTCGAAACGGAGAGGGACATTATCCCTCTGAGCCAGAGCTTGCAAGCACCCTGCCGCTTCTGGATGCCGATGCGCTGCAAATCAAAGACGGGAAAGCGTATTTGGCAAAGGAGGGAATGAAGGCAAATTTGGGCGCCATTGCGAAGGGCTACATTGCCGACTGTGTGAAGACCTTTTTGATTCAGGAAGGGGTTGAGCACGCCGTCTTGGACTTGGGGCGGAATATCCTGCTCATCGGCGGAAAGGATCAGCAAAGTGACTTCCGCATTGGCGTACAAGACCCCAATCGACCGGATGGCGGGATTGTGGCAACCCTCTCTGTACGAGATTGCAGCATCGTGACCTCAGGCGTGTATGAGCGGTTCTTTGTCCATAATGGGGAGCGGTATCACCATATCTTAGACCCGAATACGGGCTACCCCGTAAAAAATACCGTGGCCTCTGTGACCATTGTGTCCCAGGTCTCTGTGGATGGAGATGCCCTTTCCACAAGCTGTCTGCTTTTGGGCGAAGAAAAGGGGACGGAGCTGATCGAAAGCTTAGATGGGGTGGAGGCGTTCTTTATTTTATCGGATGGCACCACCCGTCAAACCTCGGGCTTTTCCACCTATCTTGTCTCGGATTCCTAAGGTATCGTATGAAAATCCCCCCACGGAAACCCGCTTCTTGGTTTCCGTGGGGGGATTTTTGGGTTGTGTTATAGTCTATAGATATCCTTGGGATCGAGCAGGGAAACGTCATGTGCCGATAACGCCTTCAGCGCTGCGTCTGCATCGTCGGTACGCATGACAACCACAGCGTGACCGTTTGTGCTTCCCACAAAGGCATACATATATTCCACTGCAACACGGGCGGCGGCGAGTACCTTCAAAACTGCGGTCAAGCCACCGGGGCGGTCGTCGATGACGGCGGCAATGACGTCGCTTTGCTTGACGATGTAATCGTGTGCCCGCAGGATCTGGCAGGCCTTGTCCGGATCGTTTAAAATCAGTCGCAGGATGCCAAAATCGGTGGTATCGGCCAGAGAAAGCGCACTCATATCGATGTTGTTCTCCGCCAGAATCTCGGTGACCTCACTGAGCTTACCGGGGACGTTTTCCATAAAAACAGAAACCTGTTTGATCAGCATGACGATTCCTCCTTACAGTTTGCGGTTATCGATGATACGAACGGCCTTGCCCTCGCTGCGGGCAATGGTCTTGGGGTTCACAAGGTGAACCTTGGCCCCGATGCCAAGCATCGAACGAAGCTGAGAGACAATGGCCTTTTCGACCTTTTCAATGGAGCGGACATCGTCCGAGAACAGAGCTTCGCTCATCTCTACGTTGATATCCAAGGTGTCGGTATTGTTTTCCCGTCCCACAATAATTTGGTAGTTGGGGGTGACATCACTGCCGCTGACCTTCAAAAGCACTTCCTCGATCTGAGAGGGGAAGACGTTGACGCCACGGACAATCAGCATATCATCTGAACGACCCATGGGCTTTGCCATACGGACGTGGGTTCTGCCGCAGGAGCAGGGGGTGCGGTCTAAAACGCAGATATCACGGGTACGATACCGGAGGAGCGGGAAGGCTTCCTTGGTGATGGAGGTAAAGACCAGCTCACCCTTGGCACCATCGGGCAGTACTTCCTCGGTTTCGGGGTCGATGGTTTCCACGATGAAATGATCCTCGCAGATGTGCATACCGTGCTGTTCACTGCACTCATAAGCGACACCGGGGCCGGACAGCTCCGTCAGACCATAGATATCATACGCCTTGATGCCAAGCTTGTCTTGAATATTGTGGCGCATTTCCTCGGACCAAGCCTCTGCGCCGAAGATACCGGCCTTGAGCTTGATTTGGTCACGCAGTCCACGCTCATTGATGGTCTCGGCCAAAAAGGCGGCATAGGAGGGGGTACAGCACAGAACGGTGCTGCCCAAGTCGCACATGAACTGAAGCTGACGGTCGGTATTGCCGGAGGACATGGGCAGAGTGGTGCAGCCGGCCTTTTGAGAGCCGCCATGGAAGCCGGCACCGCCGGTGAACAGGCCATAGCCATAGGAAATGTGGCAAATATCCTCGTTGGTTGCCCCGGCGGCCATGATAGCACGGGCGCAGCAATCTTCCCAAAGGTCGATATCATGCTGGGTGTAGAACGCCACGACACGGCGGCCGGTGGTGCCGGAGGTGGAGTGGATACGAACACAGTCCTTTAAATCCGTGGCAAGCAAACCGTAGGGATAGCCTTCTCTCAGGTCGCTTTTGGTGACAAAGGGGAGCTTATGCAGATCCTCGATGCCGTGGATGTCATCAGGGGTTAAGCCCTTGGCTTCCATTTTGGCACGGTAGAGGGGGACGTTGTCATAGACATGACGCACCTGCTTGACCAGTCGTTCACTTTGCAGCGCACGGAGCTGATCTTGTGGCATGGTTTCGATTTCCGGTTGGTACATAGGCATGGGAATCATTCCTCGCTATCAAATTTAGAATAATCATCGCATGATGAAGTGAAAATGTTATGATAATATAATGTTTTTGTTATGATGAGTATATAAGCATTCCGCATAAAAGTCAAGGGGAGAATCGAAAAAAAGGAAAAAAGACAGAAAAAATAAAGGAAAAATTGCAGGAAAGTAAAGCTGGTAGGAGTTGACATTCGGGGGCTGACATGGTATGCTAATACAGAAAACAAGGTAACCCGATTTTGCAATCATTTATGGAGGTCGATTATGACAGAATCCATTGTACCCGGCGGCGGCTTTGCCCGTCGGCAAAATGTAGGAGAAGAAATTCTCAATTCCATCACACATGGTGTAGGTGCGCTGCTTGGCATCGTAGGAACGATCCTGCTCATCTTCAAGGCGAAGGCGGAGGGCGGACTCATTCAAATCGTGAGCGTGACGGTGTTCGGCATTTCGATGATTCTTCTGTATCTGTTTTCGTGTTTATACCATGCGCTGCCGTGGTCGAAGGGGAAAGCGGTGTTTCAAGTCATCGACCACTGCTCTATTTTTCTTTTGATTCTGGGGACTTATACGCCCATCGCCTTGGTCTCTGTGGGAGGAACGCTGGGCACTACACTGTTTGTCCTGAATGCACTGTGTGCGGTTTTGGGCATCACGCTGAATATCATCGACTTGAAACGATGGAAGAAATTTTCCTTAGCACTCTATATTATTATGGGGTGGATGGGAGCCGTCGCATTTCCCGCAATCCTACGTAATTTGAACACGCTTGGCTTTGTCTTTTTGGTTCTGGGCGGTCTGGCCTATACCATTGGCGTGATATTCTATAAGCAAAAAGAGAAGCTCTATCGCCATGGCGTTTGGCATTTTTTCGTTTTAGCAGGCACCGTGTTCCACTTCTTTACGGTGTATATGAATTGCTGTTCCTATTGAAGGAACGATACCCGTTGTATGATACTGTGTACAACCGATGGAATATAAAGGAGACAACGCATATGAGAGAATTTGCTATCACAACCGATTCTGCAACCGACCTTCCTTCGGAATTGGCTCGTGCTTTGGAGGTAGCGGTCGTACCGCTGACCTATGTTTTGGGGTCGGATTCCTACCGTAATGTAGAAGGAGAAGGACCGGATATCCATGAATTTTACCGGCGGATCAGCGGCGGAGAGCCTGTTCAGACCTCGGCACCCAATATGGAGGCGTTCGTAGAAAAATTTCGTCCCATCTTAGAAGCGGGCAAGGATATTCTGCACCTTGCATTTTCCTCCGGCATCAGCGCATCCTATCAAAACAGCGTCATTGCAATGGAGGAGCTTCGGCAGGAATTCCCGGATGCAAAGATTTATGTCGTGGATACGCTTTGTGCCTCTTTTGGCGAAGCCTTGATTGTCCACTTGGCGGTTTTGGAAAAGCGCAAGGGCAAGAGCATCGAGGAAGTCAGGGACTATACCGAGAGCATCAAGCTGAATATCTGCCACTGGGTTGCCATAGGCGACCTGTCTCAGCTGCGTCGCGGCGGCCGCCTGTCGGCGGGCAAGGCACTGGTGGGCAATCTGCTCCATTTGAAGCCGATCATTCATGTGAACAACGAGGGCAAGCTGATTCCCGTTGAGTCCGTGAAGGGGCG
>CAYQRI010000091.1:0-6821 GCA_964420085.1 uncultured Ruminiclostridium sp. | reverse complement strand
AGGGGGGACTCGTCCAAACGGTCTCTGCAATCCTCCAGACGGGTGATATCCCGACGGAACATATTGGCATACGCCATCATAACGTGGGCGAAGGTGATGGGCTGTGCCCGCTGCAAGTGGGTATAGCCGGGCATAATCGCATCCAGATTGCATTCCGCCTGACGGATGAGCGCCTTTTCCAGCTTCACGAGCATGGCGACGATGGTGGGAATTTCCTCCTTGACGAACAGGCGAAAATCCAAGGCGACCTGATCGTTTCGGCTGCGTGCGGTGTGGAGCCGCTTGCCAGTGGCGCCGATGCGTTCAGTCAGCAGGACTTCCATATTCATATGAATATCTTCGCTGTCCTTGGTGAAGGTGACCTTCCCCTCCTCGATTTCAGAAAGAAGGGTGCGGAGGGTTTCTACAATCGTATTTGCCTCCTCCTTGGCGATGATCCCCTGCTCTCCCAGCATGGTAGCGTGGGCGATGGAGCCTGTGATATCCTGTTTGTAGAGGCGTGCATCGAAGGAGATGGAGGAATTGAAGTCGTTGACTTTGTCGTCGGTTTCTTTTTGAAACCGTCCTGCCCAGAGTTTCATAGCTGCGTTTCCTTTCCAAATGCCGACGGTTTGTATGGGATGTTTGGTATCCTGCGTCGGTAGGTGAGATAAAACACGCAGGGGGAGCGGAAATTCCACCCCTGCCCTGCGTGTCAGTGGTTGCGAATGGGGGCGACGGCTCAGTCCTTGTTCAGAAGGCCCTTTTCCCGCAGAGCCTGCACGGTGGTGGGCAGACCCCAGAGGTTGATGAAACCGGCAGAATCCTTCTGGTCATAATCGGAAGCGTCGAAGGTGGCCAGCTGCTCGGAGTAGAGGGAATAAGGCGAGGTGGTGCCGGCAGGAATGATGTTGCCCTTATACAGCTTCAGCTTCACGGAGCCGGTGACGAACTTTTGGGTTTCGTCGGCGAAGGCGGAGAGTGCTTCCCGCAGGGGGCTGAACCATTTTCCGTTATAGAGCAGATCGGCAAAATCGATGGCGAGCTTCTGCTTCTCGTGGAGGGTGTCCTTATCGACGGTGATCATTTCGAGCTGCTCGTGGGCAAAATAGAGGATGGTGCCGCCGGGGGTTTCGTAAACGCCGCGATCCTTCATACCGACCAGACGGTTTTCCACGATGTCGATGATACCGATGCCATTTGCGCCGCCGAACTGATTCAGACCTTCGATGATTTTAGAAGCCTTCATTGCTTCTCCATTCAGAGCGACGGGAACACCCTGTTCAAAGTCGATGGTGACATAGGTGGGCTTGTCGGGTGCTTGGAAGGGGGAAACGCTCATCTCCAAGAAGCCTTCCTTATCCAGATTCGGCTCATTGGCGGGGTCTTCGAGATCCAGACCCTCGTGGCTGAGATGCCACAGGTTTTTATCCTTAGAATAGTTGGTTTCACGGGTGATTTTCAAGGGGACATTATGGGCTTCGGCATAGTCGATTTCCTCATCACGGCTCTGAATATCCCACTCACGCCAAGGAGCGATGATCTTCATACCGGGTGCAAACCGCTTGACTGCCAGTTCGAACCGCACCTGATCGTTGCCCTTGCCGGTGCATCCGTGACAAATGGCGTCTGCGCCCTCGGCCAGTGCGATTTCTGCGAGCTTCTTGCCGATGACGGGGCGGGCAAAGGCGGTACCCAACAAATACTTCTCATAGACGGCGCCGATTTTCATGGAGGGCACGATAACGTCGTCCACCATTTCATCGACGAGGTCGGCGACGATCAGCTTAGAAGCACCGGTCTTCAGTGCTTTTTCTTCCAGACCGTCCAATTCATCTGCCTGTCCGACGTTGCCGGAAACGGCGATAATTTCAGGGTTATTATAGTTTTCCTTGAGCCAAGGAATGATAATGGATGTATCCAAACCGCCGGAATAGGCGAGTACTACTTTTTTAACATCAGCCACGATAATTTACCTCCAAATGTTACGCTTTCTTTCCATAGCTCCCAACTTTGGGAACGACTGTAAGGAAAGCATAGCACTATTTTCCATGAATTGCAAGCAAATTACGCATAATCATTCGATAGAATCCGAGAAATACACGGGTAATTTTCCACAAAAATGAATATTCAAGAGGAATATACGGATATATATACTTTGTTTCGGATAAAAAATCCAGCCCATTGGAGGACGGCAGGAAGAAAACATGGGAAGTATGCTACCATGAACAAGAGGAATTTTCAAGAAAGGGATTGTCAAGAGAGCTTCTCTTTGGTATACTATATGAACTGTATTTATAAATAAGCGGATGTGATGAAATTGGTAGACATGCGAGATTTAGGTTCTCGTGTCGCAAGACGTGTGGGTTCGAGTCCCTTCATCCGCACCAGCGGCGTGTCGCCGCAGACAATTCGTTACCGCCCCAGTCATCATCCGATGCTATCCCTCGATGACATGGGTTCGGATTTGGATTGCTCCGGTGCACCATAAGACCTAATTTCCCTTCAAGGGGAAGTTAGGTCTTTTTCTATGCCTAAAAATATGGTACAGTGTACTAAACATTATTTATGTAATCCAACAGAAGGATAAATCGGAATTTGAAAGGAATCGGCTATGAAAAAATATGAGTATAAATTTATTGAAGTGAAGATAAAGGCAGGATTTAAAATAAAACCAGGAGCTACATTTGAGGAGTGCAAAAAGGTAATTCTTTCAGAAGCAGAACAAGGTTGGCAATTAAAACAGGTTGTTACACCAATCAACGAGAAATCAGGTGTTAACTCTCCGTTAGGTTATCAAATTATTTTTGAGAGAGAAGTATGACTTCCAGTTTATCTGGGAGATTATGAGCATACTCTCTCCTGCCTCTATTTTTACCTAATGATACAACTGAAAAAGTCATGCACGAGATTCGAACTCATACATGACTTTTTTGTTTTTATATGCTTAAATATTATATAAGGTTATTTATATTTTTATGGAGGTGCAAGTGAAAAACAAGTATGCAGTATTCATTCTTCATGAGATTTATGGGGTGAATCCATTTATAAAAGAAACCTGTCAAAAATATAAGCGTGCAGGGTTTGATGTTTTTTGCCCAGACTTGATAGGTAGAGAACCCTTTGATTATGAAGAAACACAAGAAGCATATCAGCATTTTATGAATGAGGTGGGATTTGATGACAAATCAGAAGCAATATCTTCCGCTATCGTTCAGCTCAAGGAGCAATATAAAAAAGTGTTTATTGTCGGCTTTAGTGTAGGGGCAACACTTGCGTGGAGGTGTTGCGAAAACCCGTCTTGCGATGCCATCGTTGGATGCTATGGTTCGCGAATCAGAGATTATCATCAAATGAAACCTGTTTGTCCAACGTTATTGCTTTTTTCAAAAGAAGACGCTTTCGATGTGGACGCCCTAGCTTCCCAATTGCAAGGGAAGCCATATTTGGAAACAATTGTTTTTCATGCAAAACATGGATTTATAGATTCTTTTGCTCCTAATTATGACAAGCAGATGGCTCAATATGCAGAGAGCTTGATTTTTGAGTTTTTATCAAGATCGCAATTGTAAGCAGAACACAAAGCACAAGGATAACATTAAAACACAGACCATTCAAAAGAAAACCGATGAATACGACTCAAAATACAGCCGCTTCAAATTAAGATCAAGTCTATGGAGGAATCTAAGGCTTGATCTTTTTTATTTTTTTACAAAAAAGTCGAAAGATCTGAGAACAATCTGTCTATTGTATTGAATGCAGCAAGGGCGGCTGCCGAACGGCGCATTGCCCATATCTTTTGGAGAGAGCAGATTTTGGTCAAATTGGATATGCCGATTTTATCAAGGTTAGCTTTTGGGATTCAGATGACTTCTTTTTTAAGAAACGAAGACGGACGCCATGTATGATATCCCTATAAATTTGCGCCGGTTCCGCTCCAAAGAATTTTTGGAATCTGTGCCGGGAGTGGTGGCATTTAAACCCAATTTGTGTTACACTAGCCAATATCTGCCGGGGGATCTCTCTCCCTGCACAGAGGAACCCTTCGATTCCCCTCCTTCCACCTTTTTTACAGAAAGGAAATCGTGAACAATCGTATGGATCTCAATAAAAACACAATGAAGCGGATTCTGCTCATCATCTCCTTTACTATCCTGCTTTATTGGGGGCTTGCCCATCCTGAGCAGGGGCTGCGTATCCTGCGTCGGCTGCTCTCTGTGTTCGCTCCCTTCCTCATTGGTGCCTTCTTCGCCTTTATCATCAATGTGCCCCTGAATCTTCTCGAACGCCATTGGCCAACCAACTGGAAAAAGCGTCCCAGCCAAAGACTCAAGCTGCTCAAGCGCCCCGTCTGTCTGATCCTTAGCACCCTTCTGATCCTTGGGATTCTCTTTTCTATCTTCTTTATCGTTGTCCCCTCCTTGGCCGATAGCTTTTCTTCCTTGGCAAATATGCTCCCTTGGTATCTCAGCAAATTGGAGCGCTGGTCTCGGGAGATTCTCTCCTTCTGCAGTCAGTATGGCATCGTCTTGCCGGAGGTCAGCTTCAATATCAGTGATGTTCTGACCACCCTGCAAAGCTTTGTCACACGCTACGGAGAAAGCTTTGTGGACAGCACCATCGGCTTTACCACCTCTCTCTTTTCCGTGGTCATCAACATTGCGCTTGCTTTTGTGTTCTCTCTGTATATTCTTTCTCAGAAGGAGCTGCTCACCTCACAGGCCAAGCGGCTCACGCTTTCCCTGATCTCGGAAAAACGTGCCTCCCGTGTTTTTGAAATCTCTACTCTGACCCATAAAACCTTCACCAGCTTTGTCACGGGGCAATTGACCGAGGCCTTTATTTTAGGCTCTCTTTGCTTTATCGGTATGCTGATTTTCCGCCTGCCCTATGCACCGGTTATCTCTGTTCTGATCGGCTTCACCGCCCTCATTCCCATTTTTGGTGCCTTCATCGGTCTGACTATCAGCGCCTTTCTCATCCTGCTGGTCAGCCCCATCAAGGCGTTGTGGTTTGTGATTTTTCTGCTGGTGCTGCAGCAGGTGGAAGGAAACCTCATCTATCCCAAGGTCGTGGGAAAATCCGTCGGTCTGCCCGGTATGTGGGTGCTGGCTGCGGTCACGGTGGGCGGCAGCACAATGGGTGTCGCCGGTATGCTCATCAGTGTCCCGATCTGCTCCGTCCTCTATACCCTCACCAGACAAATGGTGCATAACCGCCTGAACAAAAAGGGCATCAAGCCTTAATTTTCCCCTGCCGCTGAAAAAGGAGCCTCCGAACCATGCATAAAAAGATATTGCTTATTTTTCTCTCGTTCCTGCTGCTTTTCTCGTCCGCCGCTTCGGCTGTCCACGTCCCCTCGGATACCCCCCGCCCCACAAAGCCCGCAGAGCCGGAGGGCACGACCTATCATTCCTATATCCTCGGCTCCTCTGCCCCCTATTCTACAACACGGCTGAATCAGTATATTGAGGGCGCCTCCTTCGTGGACGGCACCGCATACGGCACCACAATAGAGCAGCTCGAGCAGGAGGTCACTCGATTGGTTGCCTCCTATCCCGTCAAGCACCTGTTCCTTTCGCTCTCTCTGCCCACGCTGCTTGGTCTGGACGATTCCTTCTCCAAGCCCAGTTATGCGGATGCTGAGCCGATTGGCAGCCTTTCCAGCTATCTGAAAGACCATCCTCTTTTTTCCAACTTCCCCCAAACACCGACCCCTGTGGAGGAAAGCGCCGTCTATACCTCTCTCAATCGTTTGTCGAATCTTTGCACCCTTGTCAAAGAGAAGAACATTTCCCTCACTGTGGTCTGCACACCCGTCTATGCCGCCTATTGGAACAGCCTCGATGCAAGCCTTTTGGATGTGCTTTATACCCGTCTTGCGTCCATCACGCCCTACTGGGACTTTTCTCTCACCCCCCTGAGCCACGATCCCCGCTTTTTTTATGATGGGACGCATCCCCGCTCCAGCATCACAGATTTGATGCTCGCCCGCATTGGAGCTGACAGCACGACCTATTATCCCGAAAGCTTCGGCACCTATGTAACGGCAGAAAACGTACAGGCGCACGTTGCGGCTCTCTCCAAGGTGCAGCCGGAGAACCCCAACACCTATACCGCCGCCGTTCCTGTGCTCATGTACCACCACATAGACAGTGCGGGAAACACCAGCACAAATATCACCCCCCAAACGCTGGAATCACACCTCGCCGCCTTGTCAAATGCCGGATATACCCCCATTTTGACGGATACATTGGTGGACTATGTGAAAAAAGGAACCCCGCTGCCGGAGAAGCCCATCCTTCTGACCTTTGATGACGGCTATCTCAGCAACTATACCTACGCCTTCCCTCTTTTGAAAAAATATAACCTCCGTGCCACCTTTTTTGTGGTGGGTGCCACCGTTGGCAACACAATGTATTATAAGGATACCACCCACCCCATTACGCCGCATTTTTCCTATGAACAGGGTGCAGAGATGGTCGCCTCCGGTCTGGTCTCTCTGCAAAGCCACACCTACGATATGCACCAATGGGCACCCTTTGAAAGCGGCAAGGCGAGAACTGACATTCTGCGCTTTCCAGAGGAATCAGAAACAGATTACCGCCGCATCCTCCAAGCAGACTGCCAGACTATCCGCAGCGCACTGACCGGAAAAACGGGGGAAAGCAGCGTACATGCGATTGCCTATCCCAGCGGTCACAATGACCTCTCTGCCCAGAGCATCCTTCTGGAGGAGGGCTTCGACACCACCTTTACCATCCGTCCGGGAAACAATACGCTGATACAAGGACAGCCGCAGTCTCTGCTCTCCCTTCGTCGCTATAATGTAAATGAGTCGG
>CAYQRI010000090.1:0-6894 GCA_964420085.1 uncultured Ruminiclostridium sp. | reverse complement strand
AAGAAGCGGCGAGCCGTCTCGCCGTGGGCTAAGACACGGAGCGGAGCAAGAAGCGAAAAAAAGCCCCGAAGGGGATTTGTTTCGGTTGTTGCGCAGTCGTAGTGGCTTAGAGCCACGACAAGCGAGACGTGCGAGGCGTGACAGGCGGCGGAGCGCCGCCCCTCATTCGAGTTCGTACCTTTGGGGGGTAATCGACCAATGTTCCCGGTATGAACTTGGTTGTCGAATGCGGGGCGATGTGGGCATCGCCCCCTACAATGTTTTGATCTCTTAATCAACACGCCTGACCATTGGTCGGGTGCAACTACTACACAGAGGGAGGTGAGGAATGTGAGCTTGCGTCAAAGAAAAAAAGAGAAGAATTATTTCCTTTCTATCGGGATACCCATTTCCGTTTTTATGGGGCTGTTTATCCTGCTGGGCTATGTCTGGACGCCCTATGAAACCACCGAAATGTCCGGTGCGGATAAATTCTTAAAGCCCTGCTTGGCTCATCCCTTGGGTACCGATAACTTTGGTCGAGACTTGCTTTCCCGTATTATGGAAGGTGCAGGCAGTACCTTCCTCATCGCCCTGTGTGTGGTGCTGATCGGCGGGATTTTGGGTACCATCATCGGCTGCTTGACCGGCTATTTCGGCGGTATGGCAGACCTGGTGCTCATGCGGATTTGTGACTCCATTACCGCTTTTCCAAGTATTCTGCTCGCCCTCGTCATGATCGCCATCCTCGGCATGGGCAAGCACCAGATTATTCTGATTTTGGGCATCCTGTTCATTCCCTCCTTCGCCCGTGTCGTGCGGGGAGAGGTCGCTAAGCAGCGAAGCCAAAATTATGTCGCCTCCGCACGGCTGATGGGCGCCGGACATTTGCGTATTATTTTTCGGCATATCCTTCCCAATACCGTGCAGGTGCTGCTGCCAATTCTCACCATCGGCTTTAACAATGCTGTTCTGGCCGAGGCTAGTATGAGCTATCTCGGTGTGGGTGTGCTGCCCCCCGACGCCTCCTTGGGACGGATGCTCTCCGAATCCCAAAGCTATTTGGGAAAGGCACCGTGGTATACCCTTTTTACAGGGCTTGCCATTGTATTGATGATTTTGGGGCTTAGCCTTCTCTCGGAAGGTATTCAGCAAAAAAATAGAAGCTGAGGAGGGGTGCGCTATGTTAGACATTCAGAATCTCCGTATCCACTTTCGAACGGCACCCCCCGATAAGGATGCCGTGAAGGGGATCTCCCTCACTATGCAGCAGGGTGAAATTCTGGGGCTGGTTGGGGAATCCGGCTCCGGAAAAACAGTGACCGCTATGGCACTGGCTGGCTTGCTCGGAAAGAAAAAGACAGAGATTTCCGGCAAAATCCTTTTTGAAGGAAACGACCTCCTCCAAGCAACCAGAGAACAGGTGCGTGCCCTGCGTGGTAAGGATATCGCCATCGTCTTTCAGGAGCCGATGAGCTCCATGGACCCCGTCATGCGGATCGGCTTGCAGATTGAAGAACCCCTTCTCATTCACACCAAGCTTTCTGCCATAGAAAGACGGGAACGTGTCCTACAGGCCATGCAGGATGCGGAATTGCCCGACCCGGAAACCGTCTATCAAAAATATCCCCATGAGCTTTCCGGCGGGATGCTCCAGCGCGCCATGATTGCCGCTGCCATCATCTCAGAGCCAAAGCTCCTGCTTTGTGATGAGCCAACCACGGCGCTCGATGTGACCATTCAGGAAAGTATTTTAAAGCTCCTGAAAAAAATCAATCGGGATACGGGAACCGGCATCCTCTTTATCTCCCATAACCTTCATGTCGTGCGGAAGCTCTGCACCCGTGTTGCTGTCATGTGTCGGGGTGAGCTGATTGAGGAGGGTGCCGTTGAGGATGTCTTCTTCCATCCCCAAATGGACTACACCAAGCGCCTCATCGCCGCCATTCCAACCAGACGGAAACGACACTAATACACCAGCCTAGGGAAAGGGGCAGCCTATGGAACCACTCCTCGAAATCAAAGGTCTGAATAGCTTTTATCACATCGGCGGCAGTGCCTTCTCTAAGGGCAGGATCGTACAGGTTTTAAAAAATGTCAACGTCACCCTCGGACAGGGCGAGGTGCTCGGTCTGGTCGGAGAATCCGGCAGCGGAAAATCCACCCTCGCAAAATCCATTCTCGGCATGACCGAATATCAGGGCGAAATCATCCACCACTCCCGCCGCCCTCAAATGGTCTTTCAAGATCCCTACTCCTCCTTAAATCCAGCCTTTACCATCCGCCGCATCGTGGAGGAGCCACTGCGGATTTATGGCAAATATTCCGCTGAGGAGTGCCGCAAACGAGCCGCCGAAATGCTGGAGGCCGTCGGGCTGGCGGCAGACCTACACGACCGTAAGCCTGCCCAGCTCTCCGGTGGACAGCGGCAGCGTGTTTCCATCGCCGCCGCTATGATCGTAAAGCCCCGCTTGGTCATTTTGGATGAGGCAGTTTCTGCCCTCGATGTTACCATCCAAGACCAGATTTTAGATTTGCTCATGAAGCTGCGGCGAGAATTCGATCTCAGCTACCTGTTTATCTCCCATGACCTCAATGTCATCTATCAGTGCTGTGATCGGGTGATTGTGATGAAAAAGGGCGAAATTGTGGAGGAAAACACCGTGGATGGAATCTTTGACCACCCGCAACACCCTTACACCAAGCAGCTCTTGGAAACAGCACAGTGAACAAGCGCAACCCATCAACTTTGAAATCATGGAGAACCACAGTATGAAACGACTGCAACAAGCTGTAGCTACGGGGCTTTTGGCGCTGTTTGCTTTGACCTCTGCCGCCTCCGCTACCAACACGCAAACGACACCACCCCAGCTGACCCAGGCGCATATCCCCTATATGCAGGGGTATCCCGATGCATCCATCCGACCAAACCAGAAAATTACCCGCGCAGAAATGGCACAGATGATTGCACGACTTCTGGAAACACAGGGGGAGGGAGGCAGCACCTATCAGGATGTCTCCCCAAGCGACTGGTATTATCCGGCGGTTTCCACTCTCTCTGCCTGTAAGCTGATCGATTCGGCAGCCTACTTTCGTCCGCAGGATACGGTGACCCGTGCCGAATGGGTGACCGTGTTGGCTCGCTTTCGTCCCGACGTAAGCGGTACGGCTGCGTTTTCCGATGTCCCAACGAATCATTGGGCAGCGGGGACGATCGGCACGGCGGTCTCGCTCGGCTGGATTGCCGGTTACCCAGATGGAACCTTTCAACCGCAGGGGGGACTGACTCGTGCGGAGGCCTGCGTGGTACTTAGTCGCATGACGGCACGGACGGGAGACCCCCTCCAAACGAAAAAGCTGCTGGCGTTTGGTCTCTTTCGAGATCTCTCGCCCGACCATTGGGCGGCCGCAGCGATGACCGAAGCAGCGGTGCCGCATACTCCCTTAGAAACAACCGAAGCAGGGGAGAGCTGGCAGGAGGTTTCTCTCCATGATCTCACCTTCACACCCGGTTCGCATGAATGGAATGGAGACCTCTATGCCGTCAATGCACAGGGTAAATTGATCTCGTCGCAGATCATCGGAAGCTATCAGGCGGACGCAGAAGGGAAATTGACCCAAATCCAGCCCGCCTACGTCCACCAAGCGGTGCCTTATATCAGCCAAATTGACGATATTTATGCGTGGGTGGGCTGTGAGGCAGTTTCCACCCTCATGGGCTTGCAGGCAATGGGGTATGCAATGGACGTCAGCGTAAAGCCCTTTTTGGATGCCCTGCCGCGTGCCAGCTCCGATCCGGAAAAGGGCTTTGTCGGATCGCCCTATGTTCCTGATAAGACAAAGAAAACACGCACCACCATCTATCCTGCGAAGCTGGCGGAGTATGCAAACACCTATTGCGGCGGACGTTCCCCTTGTGCGGATTTTCGTGGGCACTCCGTTGAGGACCTGAAGCGAGAGCTGCTCCTCGGAAACTGCGTGGTCGGGTACCTGACCCTTTGGTGGGAGAAGCCTGCCTACCGTCCCTACGACATTGAAGGAACATGGCAGAATCTTGTGAGCAACAATCACGCCGTCCTCATCTGTGGCTATGACCCCGAAAAAGGATACTACATCTCTGACCCTTACAATTACCACAACCGTGGTGAGGTCTATCAGTATTGGCAAAGTGCCGAAATCGTAGAAGCCATTTGGCAGGAACGACAGGTCGGTATGGTCATTCGCTCCTGATCTTCAAACAAAGAAAAAGCTCCGATTCCACAGGCCGCTTGGCGGCGTATGGAATCGGAGCTTTGTTTGTTTGAGGTGGTTTATAGCGGGCGAACTGTGTTCGCCTATGCTACCTGTTTGCATCCAACGTCCATACCGGGAACATAGGTCTATTGAACCAAAAAGGTGCGAACTCGAATTAAGAGCGGGCTTCGCCCGCCGGCTCACCGCTTCGATGTCACGCCTCGCACGTCTCGCTGGTCGTGGCTCTAAGCCACTACGACTGCGCAGAAAGCTGCGAAAATCCCCTGCGGGGATTCCCTCCGCTTTCTGCTCCGCTCCGTGTCTTAGCCCACGGCGAGACGGCTCACCGCTTCGATGCCTGTCACGGTTCGCCTGTTCGCTACGCATTCTAAGCCACTACGACTGCACAACAACCAGAAAAAATGCTTTTTTCTTGGGTTGTTGTTCCGCTCCGTGTCTTAGCCTGCTACTCACGACGGCTCACCGCTTCGATGCTACCGGGTTTGTCCGTTGCCTGTGATGACGTATTTATAGGACGTCAGCTCCTCGAGTCCCATCGGACCACGGGCGTGTAGCTTTTGCGTGGAAATGCCCATCTCACAGCCTAAACCAAATTGTCCGCCATCCGTGAAGCGGGTGGAGGCATTGACGTACACGGCCGCACTGTCTACCATGCGGGTGAACAGGTCGGCATTTGCTCCGGTTTGCGTCAGAATCGCTTCACTATGCCCTGTGGAATGGGCGTTGATGTGGGCAATCGCTTCCTCTACGCTGGAAACCACCCGAACCGCTAGGATGTAATCCAAAAATTCGGTGTCGAAATCTGTGTCGCTTACTGGGGTGCCCGCAATATATGCTGCGGCGGCAGCGTCCAAACGAAGTTCCACCGGCTCTAAGCCCGACGCCCGACGATCCTCCACCAAAAGCTGCTCCATACGGGGCAGGAAGGTTGCCGCAATTTCTTGATGTACCAGACAAACCTCCGCCGCATTGCAGACAGAGGGACGACTTGTTTTGGCATTCTCCAAAATCCGCAGCGCCTTTTCGATATCTGCGTCACTATCCACATAGATATGACAAATGCCTGTGCCCGTCTGGATGCAGGGAACCTTCGCCGCCTTTACACAGGTATTAATTAAGGATGCACCGCCACGGGGAATCAGCAAATCCAAATAGCCCACCGCCCGCATCAGCTCGTTGGCACTTTCACGGGTCGTATCCGTGACCAAGCTCACTAAGGCACGGGGCAGGCGGTAACGATCCAACGCCTGATGCAACGCTTCCACAATGGCGGTGTTCGAATGGATACATTCCTTGCCGCCACGCAGCACACAGACGCTTCCCGCTTGGAAGGTCAGACTGGCGGCATCCGAGGTGACATTTGGACGGGATTCGTAAATAATCCCGATGACCCCCAGGGGAACCGAGCGCTTCTCCACGGATAGACCGTTGGGCAGCGTATGGGCAGACAGCCTGCGCCCCACCGGATCCGGCAGTGCTGCTACGGCACGCATTCCGTTTGCCATGTCCGAAATTCTGCCCTCTGTCAGACGCAGACGATCCAGCATAACGGGGCTGATGCTCCCCTCTGCCGCTGTCAAATCCTGTGCGTTGGCGGCGAGAATGCAGGCAGTATTTTCCTCCAGCGCCGCCGCCATTGCCAGCAGTACGGCCTTCTTTTCGTCCGAAGAGAGCGTCACCAAGGCCGACTTCGCCGCAAGGGCTTCCTCCAGTAAGGGCTTTGTGATGGGCAGGATAGTGGTATTTGTCTCGCCCTTGGTGCCGATATCTGCTCTCTCAAGAGAAGGGGACAGATAGCAGGCGGTCTGTGTATCGTGGTTCTCCATAACATAACCTCACTTTCCGCAGAAACGACTGCCGATCGGCTTGCCGTCTGCAATGTCATATAAAATAGAGGGAGAGGCACCGTTGGCGATGATCATATCGCAGCCGCCCTCCATGCAAATGGCGGCTGCGTGTAGCTTCGTGCTCATACCACCCGTGCCAAGCTGGGAGCCAGCTCCCCCTGCCAAGGACAGAATCTCGTCCGTCAGCTCCGGAATGCGTTCAATCAGAACGGCGTTCGGGTCCTTATGCGGGTCGGCGGTGTATAGCCCGTCGATGTCCGATAAAAGAATCAGAAGGTCTGCCTCCATGCTGACAGCTACGATCCCGGCGAGGGTGTCGTTGTCCCCAATGCCAAGCTCCTCTGTGGCTACCGTGTCGTTCTCGTTGATGATGGGGAGAACGTGTAGCTCCAAAAGACGGTGCATCGTGTTGCGGAAATTCTCAAATCGGTCGGCGTGCTTGACGTCTGTGGCCGTCAGTAGAATCTGTGCTACTGTGTGATTAAATTCAGAGAATGCCTTATCATAGGTATACATCAATTCACACTGTCCCACCGCCGCCGCCGCCTGCTTGGTCGGTGTGTCCTCAGGACGGCGGGGGAGCGATAGCTTCCCCACACCCATGCCGATTGCACCAGAGGAAACCAAAATAATTTCATGTCCTGCGTTCTTTAAATCGCTCAGAACCTTGCAAAGCTCCTCGACACGGCGGATGTTCAAGAGACCAGAGGAATGTGCCAGTGTGGAGGTGCCTATCTTAACTACAATGCGTTGGTTGGTCATAATAACTCCATTCTGCCGCAAGTTCAAATGAAGAAAAGGAAAAACGTCGGAT
>CAYQRI010000089.1:1944-7069 GCA_964420085.1 uncultured Ruminiclostridium sp. | reverse complement strand
ATTAGTATTTGACGAAGCCTTCGTAGACCAAGACGGCATCGCCCGTTAAGATCACTTCGTTATCGGTGTATTTGACCACCAAATCGCCGCCAACCAGCTTGACGGTGATATCACGACCCTTTTCTACATAGCCGTTTTCTGTGGCAGCGATGACCGCAGCACAGGCACCAGTGCCGCAGGCAACGGTTTCGCCGTTGCCACGCTCGTAAACACGCATACGCAGGGTGTCTTCGTTGACGATTCGTACGAATTCCGTGTTGATTCGTTCGGGGAAATAGGGGGCGTATTCAAATTTTGGACCGATGGTTTCCAAGTCCAAAGAGGAGGGATCCTCGCAGAACACCACGCAGTGCGGGTTACCGATGCTGGCACAGGTGATGTTGTAGCTGTTGCCGGCAATCTCAACCGGACGGTTGATGATAGAGGTGCCTGGGAGCGTGGAGGGCAGGTTCTCTGCCAAAAGATCCGCCTTGCCCATGCCAACACTAATGGTGTTTGCCTTGCCGTTTCGGATGTAAAGCAGCAGACTCTTGACGCCGACATTGGTTTCGATGGTCATGTAATCCTTCTTTACAATGCCCTTGTCATAGAGATACTTGCCCACACAGCGGATGCTGTTGCCCGCCATCTTGCCCTCGGTGCCGTCCCGATTGAAAATCCGCATTTTGGCATCTGCCACGTCGGAATCTTCGATCAAAACAATGCCGTAGCCGCCAATGCCATAGTGACGGTCGCACAGGCTGATACACAGAGAGCCGGGGCTGGAAATCTTGCCGTCACGGTTATCGAAGAAGATATAGTCGTTGCCGCAGCCTTGCATTTTGGCAAAGGGCAAAAGCTGATGCTCCTTCCGCATACGGTTGAGGTCTACCAGCTCGGTATTGCCCAAGTGGAAACGGCTGGCAATCATGTTTGCAATGGCGTTTGCGGTGTCCAGTGCAGTGGCGCAGGCGATGGAATGGCGGATCGCCTCACGGTGCAGGGCGATATAATCCTGGATGGTATCGTCATAAAGTGCGCCGATGTAAATAATCAGACCGATGGTGCCGTTTTCCATCAGGGTATAGGCTTCGGAGCCGGGGGTGATGGCGGGCACCTCTGTCACCTGAATGCCCAGGCTGCGGATGGCAACGGCCGTATCGTGAGTGGCGTAAAGCGGGAGGTTCAGGTCGTCGAATTTCTTTGCCAGACCGACCACCTCAGGAAGCTCGTGGTTTTCGACGCTGAGCAGGACGCCCTGACCGTTGTAGTGGCGGTAGCCTGCGGCGGTCAAGCCCTTGAACATGGCCTCGCTAAAGGTGCGTCCCAGACCCAAAACCTCGCCCGTGGACTTCATTTCAGGGCCCAATACTGCATTGGCATCGGTGAGCTTTTCGAAGGAGAACACGGGAACCTTGACGGCGTAATAGGGGGGGCGCTTCCAAAGACCGGATTCGTAGCCCTGTTCCTTCAAGGTGCCGCCCATCATGATTCTGGTTGCCAAATCGACCATGGGAATGCCGGTGACCTTGCTCAGGTAGGGGATGGTACGGGAGGCACGGGGGTTCACCTCGATGACAAACAGCTCACCACGATAGATGAGATACTGAATGTTGACCAAGCCCTTGGTGCCCAAGGCGAGTGCCAGCTTTTTGGAGCAATCCACCACGACCTCAATCATTTTGTCGGTCAGGCTATAGGGGGGATAGACAGCGATGGAGTCGCCGCTGTGGACACCGGCTCGTTCGATATGCTCCATGATACCGGGCATCAGCACGTCGGTGCCGTCGGAGATGACATCGACCTCCAGCTCGGTGCCGGGCATATACTTATCCACCAGCACGTCATTTTCGATGCCGCCGGAGAGAATGATGCCCATATATTTCCGCACATCGTCGGGGGTGTGGGCAATGACCATGTTCTGACCGCCGATGACATAGGAGGGGCGCAGAAGGACGGGGTAACCAAGCTGCTCGGAGGCGGACAAGGCTTCCTCCAAGCTGTAGACGCTCATACCCTTGGGACGGCGGATGTTCAGCGTTTCCAAGAGCGCATCGAACCGACCTCTGTCCTCGGCGGCATCAATGCCGTCTGCGGAGGTGCCCAGAATGGTAATGCCGTTTTTGTCCAAAAAGGCGGTGAGGGAAATGGCGGTCTGTCCGCCGAAGGCGACCACCACGCCAACCGGCTTTTCTACCTCAAGAATGCCCATGACATCCTCAGGCGTGAGGGGTTCAAAGTACAAACGGTCGGCGGTATCGTAGTCCGTGGAGACCGTTTCGGGGTTATTGTTGATGATGACCACATCGTAGCCCATTTTTTTCAGGGTCTGGACACAGTGAACGGAGCTGTAGTCAAACTCGATGCCCTGACCGATACGGATGGGGCCCGAGCCAAGCACCACCACGGTTTTGCTGCCGCTGCGTGGGAAGGAACGGGAGTCGCAATGGTCATCATAGCTGGAGTAGAAGTAGGGAGTTTGTGCACGGAATTCTGCGGCGCAGGTATCGACCATTTTATAGCTTGGGAAACGGTGGGGGAGGGTATCCGCACCGGACAGGCGGCGAAGCACGGCATCGGGATAGCCGTATTTTTTGCCTTGCAGATAGTTTTCGGCGGTGATACCGCCCTTCAAGGAGGCTTCAAACTGCACCAGATTCTTCAGCTTGTTGATGAACCACTTGTCAATTTTGGTGATGCTGTGGATATGGTCAACAGACACCCCCTCGGAAAGTGCTTCGAAGATGGTGAACAAACGCAGGTCATCCATGGAGTCCAGACGCTCGTCCAAGGTCTTGCCGGATTTGTCGGTATAGTGCAGGCTGTCCAGCTTGATTTCAGCGCCACGCACTGCCTTCATCAGCGCAGATTCAAAGGTATGTCCGATGGACATGACCTCGCCGGTTGCCTTCATCTGGGAGCCGAGCTTGCGGCTGGCACCATGGAACTTTTCAAAGGGCCACTTGGGGAACTTGACCACGATATAGTCCAGAGCCGGCTCGAAGCAGGCGTAGGTTTCGCCGGTGACATCGTTTCTGATTTCGTCCAAGGTATAGCCCAAGGCGATCTTTGCAGTGACCTTGGCGATGGGGTAGCCCGATGCCTTGGAGGCCAGTGCGGAGGAACGGGAGACACGGGGGTTGACCTCGATGACGGCATAGTCGAAGGTGTCGGGATTCAGGGCGAACTGACAGTTGCAGCCGCCTTCGATGCCAAGCTCCTCAATGATTTGCAGAGCGGCGGAGCTGAGGATTTGATACTCTTTATCCCCCAAGGTGAGGGCAGGCGCAACCACGATGCTGTCGCCGGTGTGGATGCCCACGGGGTCAAAGTTTTCCATCGAGCAGATGGTAATGGCGGTGCCCATATGGTCACGCATGACCTCGAACTCGATTTCCTTCCAGCCGAAGATGTATTTCTCGATGAGAACCTGCGTGATGGGGGAGTAGTCCAGACCGACTGCGCCGATTTCACGCAGCTCTTTTTCGTTGTAGGCGACACCGCCGCCGCCGCCGCCCATCGTGAAAGCGGGTCTTACGATGATGGGGTAGCCGATGCGGTCGGCAATGGCTACGGCGGTTTCAATATCATTTGCGGTATCGGAGGGGATGGTGGGTTGTCCGATGCGAGCCATGGCATCCTTAAAGAGCTGACGATCCTCTGCTTTATCAATGGCGTCGGCATTGGTGCCGATCAGGCGGACATTGTGTGCAGCGAGGAAGCCCTCGTGTGCCAGCTCCATGGCGATGGTTAGACCTGTCTGACCGCCCAAGCCTGCCAGCAGGCTATCCGGCTTGGCTTCCAGAATGATCCGCTTGACGGTTTCGGTGGTCAGCGGTTCCAGATAGATGGCATCTGCCATGGCGTTATCGGTCATAATGGTGGCGGGGTTGGAGTTGACCAAAATGGTCTCCACGCCCTCCTGCTGCAAAACACGGCAGGCCTGGGTGCCGGCGTAGTCAAACTCCGCTGCCTGACCAATCACGATGGGACCGGAGCCAATCACCAGTGCTTTTTTGATGGACGTATCCTTCGGCATTACAAGCCCTCCTTCATCATATGGGTGAAACGGTCGTACGCAGTGTTCGGATGCTTGGGGACGCCGTGTGCTTCGGGGTCATACTGTAAAGAAAAGGCGTGGTATTCGGGATAGTCGATGCCCTCACAGGAGCCGTCGTTGACGTTCAGGAAGGACGGCTCACCCTTGGTGCCCTTCAGTGAATCCAACAGCACGGTGTAGTTGTGATTTTGGGTGGTGATGGTGACCTTTCCGGTCTTCAGATTCTTGACGGGCTGGTTGGCACCGTGATGTCCGAATTTCAGCTTTTCGGTTTTCGCTCCAGCGGCGAGTGCCATCAGCTCGTGCCCCAAGGCGATGCCGAGCATAGGCAGCTTACCCAAGAGGAGGGAAAGCTGTTCGATGCAAAAGACGTTTTCAGTGGGGTCGCCGGGTCCGTTGCTGCAAACCAAGCCGTCATGCTTTCCGTTTAAAATGGTTTCGGCGGGTGTTGTGTGGGGGTATACCGTGACACGGCAGCCACGGTGTGTGAGACTCTCCACGATGCTTTTTGTTTTGCCGTAATCCAACAGGGCCACAGAGAAGGCTTCCTCGCCCTGGGCGGGCAGCACCTCAGAAATGGCTTCGGCGGTATTGTTTACGGCATTTTGGATGCGGTAGGCACGCATGGCATCCCAGTCCGGCGCCTGATCCTCTGTGCTGATGACGGCGTTTAAGGTGCCGCCGTCCCGCAGCAGCTGCGTCAGGAAGCGGGTGTCAATTCCGGCGATGCCGACGATGTTCTGTGCCTTTAAAAAGGCATCGATCGATTCGTCGCATCGGAAATTGGAGGGGTATTCACAAAACTGCCGCACTACGACACCCTGCATCTGACAACGAGGACTGACCATGTCCTCGTGGCAGACACCACAGTTTCCAAGCTGCGGGAAGGTGAAAATGACCAGTTGTCCGTAATAGTTCGGGTCGGTTAAGGCTTCTGCACAGCCAATCATGCCGGTGGTGAAGACCAGCTCACCCATGACAGTTCCGGACTGGCCAAAGCTTTGACCCTCCAGTGTTTGACCGTTTTCTAAGTAGAGATATGCTTTTTTCATCGTGTCCCTCCATTCACGTTACAGGAATCGACTT
>CAYQRI010000089.1:0-1844 GCA_964420085.1 uncultured Ruminiclostridium sp. | reverse complement strand
CTATCGTCTGTTTTCGGATAAAAAACAAGATTTTCTAACTGATAAGTATACCGTATAAACGAGAGCTAGTCAATGCATTGTGTCAAAGTTCAAAGAAAATCGAATGGGTAATTTTTCATTTGTTTTGTGGATGTTGACGGATATTCATGTATAATCTGAGAAAGCGATGAATAAATATTCGTCTCCGCATAAAAAATTGGGGGAAGCCAAAGCGGTTTCTCCCAATTTTGCTTGTGATGGTTAATAGAGAACCATGTATTTTGCAACCTCCCAGCTGGAAACACGGGTGCAGTATTCCTCCCACTCCTTTTCCTTGCCGGCGATATATTGTGTGTAAACATGAGGGCCGAGCACAGAAGCCACGAGGGAATCTGACTTTAAGGCGGTGAGTGCGTGCTCCAAGGACGGGGGCAAATCCTCAATGCCCTGCTCCTGACGGGCGTCGGCATTCATATCAAAAATGTTTTCGGTGATTTCCGCTGGGGGAACCATGCCCTGTTCGATGCCGTCCAGACCGGCGGCGAGGCAGACGGCCAGTGCCAAATAAGGATTGCAGGAGGGGTCGGGATTGCGCAGCTCCACACGGGTGCTCTCGCCACGGGCGGCGGGAATGCGGATGAGTGCAGAGCGATTGGAGGCGGACCAAGCCAGATAGCAGGGCGCTTCATAGCCGGGCACCAGCCGTTTATAGGAGTTGACCAAGGGGTTGGTGATGGCGGTCATGCCCTTGATATGTGCCAAAAGACCGGCAATGAAGCTGTAGGCATCCTTGGAAAGACCACGGTCGCCGTTGGGGTCGTAAAATACATTTTTGCCGTTCTTAAAAAGTGACATATTGATGTGCATACCAGAGCCAGGAGTGCCATAAATTGGCTTAGGCATAAAGGTAGCGTGCATCTTGTTGGCATAGGCGATTTTTTTGACGGTCTGTTTAAAGGTGATGATATTATCCGCAGCGTTCAGCGCCTCTGCGTATTTGAAGCCGATTTCGTGCTGACCGGCGGCGCACTCGTGGTGGGAGGCTTCGATCTCGAAATCCAAATTCTCCAAGGCGAGACAAACCTCACGGCGGATATAGTCGCCGTGGTCGATGGGACCTAGGTCGAAATAGCCAGCTTCGTCGCCGGTTTTTGTGGTGGGCTTGCCGTCCTTATCCAGCTCGAACAGGAAAAATTCGCATTCAGGGCCGACGTTGAAGGTGTAGCCGTTTTCGGCGGCACGGGTTAAAACACGCTTCAAAACAAAGCGGGGATCACCGATGAAGGGGGTGCCGTCCGGGTTATAGACGTCGCAGATGAGGCGGGCAACCTTGCCCTGCTGCTCATACCAAGAGAGGACGGTGAAGGTATCCAAATCGGGATAGAGGTACTGGTCGGATTCGTGGATACGGGTGAAGCCCTCGATCGAGCTGCCGTCAATGGCGATTTGGTTGTTGACGGCTTTTTTGATTTGGGAGGCGGTAATGGCGACGTTTTTTGCCTGCCCGAAAATATCAGTGAACTGCATACGGATGAAGTCGATATGCTCTTCCTCCACCATGCGGATGATGTCTTCCTTTGTATATTTGCTCATAAGGTAAATTCCCCTTTCACGGAAAAGTGATATGCGGTCGTATGGACATTCGCCTGCGCAAGACGCAGCGAAACGACGGCAATACCGCTTCTATTAGAATTATAATATTTGACAGAACACCTGTCAATCGTGATTCTCTACCCTTTGTACAGCATCTAACGCACATCTCTTGTGTAAAAAGAGAGATAGAAGCGGACAGAAGGGAAAGGGAAGAGATACTTTGAAAGCGAAATTTGTAAAATGGGAGAGGAGAACGAAACTGAGAGGAATAA
>CAYQRI010000088.1:0-7198 GCA_964420085.1 uncultured Ruminiclostridium sp. | reverse complement strand
ACCATGGAACTATATTCCCGGTGTGCTGATGGGCTTTGGCAAGGTAGAAAAAGAACACTACAAATAATACACAAGCAAGCAAAATGGAGGAAAATAGGATGAAAAAATTACTGACATTACTTTTAACAGGTGCGATGGCACTGAGCCTTACCGCCTGCGGTGGTGTGGATACCGATGCCGCAATCGAAGCCTTTAACACCACAAACACCCAGCTTAACACCCTTGGCAGCTATGTCAATGAAAATGTGGATAAGGTTGACGAGGATACCGTCAATGAAATTCAATCCATTATGGACAGCATGGGGGCGTTCAAGGCAGAGCTGGAAAGCGATGACATCTCTCAGGAGCGAGTGGACGAGATTATTGCAGAGCTAAACAGCTACCCTGCAAAGATTACCGAGATAGAAACCAAGGCAAAGGATTTGATTGAAGGCGGTCAGGCATTGACCGAGGAGGATATGTCCGCCCTGCAAACAGCTTATGATGAGCTGTTCGACATACACGGAAACTTCATTGCCGTATATGACCAATTAGATGAAGCCACACAGGCAATGGTGGGTGATGTGATTGGAGCAAGCCTGTTGGAAATAGAAGCGGTGCTGTCCCCGGACGGGCATGTTGTCATCACCGACAAGGAGACATTCCTTTCCGGTGTTCAGAATGTGCTTGATAGTGCCAAGACGGCATGGGCAGAGATTGAAGCACAGATGAATGGCGATACACAGGAAGTAGGTTAAATAAATCAATTTTAGTTTGGAGGAAAACATATTTATGACACAAATAAGCAAACGAATACTTAGCTTTATGCTTGTGCTTTGCATGGTGTTTACCATGGTGCCAAGCACAGCATTTGCCACAGGGACAACACTTCCCGTTGGCACAAGCAGTGTGACAGATGGAGGTGAGCCTGCTGTCTGCGAACATAAACACGATGCTACCTGCGGTTATGCAGAAGCAGTAGAGGGCACTCCCTGCTCTCACCGAAACGAGGACGGCAGCTATAGCTGTGAAATCATAGGTGATGACAGCGAAGATGTTGCCACCTCGGGCAATGCAGACAAGGCATACACCTGCGACCACAGCGATGACTGCGGCTTTGCAGAAGCCATAGAGGGGGCAGACTGCACCCATGTATGTGAGCAAGAGGATTTACAGGAGCATTGCTCCTGTAAGAGTATCTGTACAGATACTCTAATAAACTCTGACTGCCCTCTTTGCTCTTTAGAGGATGCAGACCTGACAGCCTGCAAGGGTGAAAAGGCGGAACAGGCAGAAAAGAATGACTGCACCTGTGAGCCTATCATTGAGGGCGAGGGCAAGCACACAAGCACCGATTGCCCTCTTTATATGGCTGTGGCAGAGTGCGATTGCGAAATCAAATGCACCCTTGCAGATGAAGAAAATGCTGTTGCAGAAAACATCAACCTCGACTGCCCTGTCTGCGGTGTAGAAAATGCAGAGTTTAGCCTTTGTATAGGTGCGGTGGCTTTGACAATGCCAAGGACAGGTGTGACGCCAGAAGTTGATACAACAAAAAAACATATTTATGCCAACGGTGTAACTATTAAGATTGTGGCGGGGACAGAAGAGGCATCAGGGAGTATTTACAAATCCAATATTCTCTATGACAAAAATGGTGATGGCACCATTGAGGATAACGAATATTTGAAAATCGGCAGCACAGACCCAACGGAAGCCGGGTATACGATAAATAACTACACGATTTATGGCGGAAGCAATGGTACCGGTGTATCAAGCACAGGCATCACCATGACCGGTGGTCATGCAGCTTCCATCTATGGTGGAGGTTTGGGCAGCGGTGGAACCGTCGATGGCGATACCCATGTGAAAATCAGCGGAGGCTTCATCGTCACTTACGCAAATATCGTTGGCGGGGGTTCTGGCAGCGGTGCAACCGTGGGCGGCGACACCCATGTGGAAATCAGCGGAGGAAAAATCAACGATCAGTCAAATGTCTTTGGCGGAGGATATGGCAGCGGTGCAACCGTGGATGGCGATACCCATGTTACAATTACAGGAAGTGCCGACCTTAAGTCAGGTTCTCCTAGACCTATCTACGGCGGTGGCGGGAATGGTGCAGAAGTCACTGGCTCCACCAATGTTACGATTAGCGGCAATGCAACAATCAATGGCTATGTCTACGGCGGCGGTAGTGGTGGCAAGGTTACCAATGGCACAAGTGTCACGGTCAACGGTGGTAACATCGATGGCTATGTCTATGGAGGCGGTGCGTCTGGCGATGTAGGTGGCGATACCACTGTCACTGTTAGTGGTGGTGAAGTCAAGAACCAAGTCTACGGTGGCGGTAAGTCTGGCAACGTAGATGGCAACACCAATGTCATGGTCAGCGGAGGTGAAATCATTTACCAAGTCTACGGTGGCGGTGAGTCTGGCAACGTAGGTGGCAACACCAATGTCACGTTTAGCGGTGGTAGAATCAAAAACAATGTTTATGGTGGTGGTAATGGAGCGAGCCAGGTCACTGGCTCCACAAGTGTCACGGTCAGTGGTGGTAACTTCGAAGGCTCAGTCTACGGCGGTGGTACTGGTTCGCTCACGAACCCTGCTGATATCGCAGTCACTGGTTCTACTGCAGTCACCATTAAGGGTGGCATCGTCAATGGCGCTGTTTGCGGCGGCGGTGGTTCGGTTTCGAAGGTCAACGGTACCACCACAGTCACCATTGAGGATGGCACCGTCAATGCCAAGGTTTTCGGTGGCGGTTATGGGGGCACCGGGGTTGCAGAGGTATCTGGCTCTACAGAAGTCACCATTAATGGTGGCAAAATAGGCAATGTCTTCGGTGGCAGTTTCAACTCCCAGGTCACCGGTACCACCACAGTCACCATTTGGGGTGGCGAGATGGTCAGTGTCTTTGGTGGCGGATACTACACCACAGATACTACAGGCCATGCCACAGTCACCATTCATGGTGGCAGCATTAGCGACGAAAATGCTTCAAATCTTTCCAAATTTGACACTGGAATCAGCGGCGACACCATCACCATAAACGGCGGCACCATTGACGTAACCGGTTTACGTGATGGCTCAACAAAGACAGACGGTATCAGCGGCGACACCATCAATATCAACAGCGGAACTGTGACGGCAAAAGGCGGCACCGGCAAGCAGCCTTTTAGCACGAAGCCGGACTTGGGCACAGGTGTATCACACGACAGCGCCACAGGTGAGTGGAATAACACAGCAGGGACTCCTTGCACCTACTCAGTGCCCGCATCCACCTGGGATGGACAATACGTGAACTTAAACACCAACGCAGGCATTGGCATTGGCATCAACTATGGTGCTGCCGGCCACCTGGCAGTCACCATGCCCGCCGCCGGCACCTATACCTACGGCACAACCTCGTCTGACGGCACCGTCGTGGCACAAACTGCAAGCAGTGCAGCCGCCCTGCCCACCGCGGGCTGGAACTGGGCGGTTCATAACAACGCCGGTGCGTTTACCCTGACCCTAAATAATGCCACCATCGCGGGCACAGGTGACTATGAGACCCTGATTACCAAGGGTGTCAAGGGCGGGGCGACCCACACCCTCACCATCAAGCTGGTGGGCAATAATACCCTCACCAGCACCCAGGACGATGCGATGTACGGTGGTTGTTGCACTGTGATTATTGAGAACGGAGACGCAGTTGGCACCGGCACATTAACGGCAAAAGGAACGGAGATAGGCATCAATGCAGCTGATGATGGCAGCATCACCTTCCGGAGCGGACACATAACCGCAGAGGGAAATTTTTATGCCGTGTTCGCCACGACGATCACACTCGAGCCTGGCATGGCGATTACCGAACCGGTAGGCGCACAGCTGGTGCACAATGCTTTTGGAACATTTATCGGTGACGCTGACGGAAACCAAGCAACAAGGGCTGTCATTGAGAAGACCGGCTATCCCGTCGTCGTGGAGAACGGCACAGGAGATGGCTATTATCAGGCGGGAGAAACCGTCACCATCACTGCCGAGCCTGCAAGTGGCTACACCTTTACCAGCTGGAGCGTGAAAGAAGGTGGTGTAACCCTTGCCAATGCAAACAGTAGCACAACCACCTTTACTATGCCTGCAAATGCAGTGACCGTGACAGCAAATTGGAGCTATAACGGTGGCGGCGGCGGTGGCGGTTCTTCCTCCGGTGGTGGTAACTCCAGCAGTGATAACAACAGCAATATCACCGTAACCCCACCTCCTGCCGATAAGCCCAACACCCCAACCGAGGGTAATATCAAGGTAGACGGCAAGGTGGACGGAAACGGCAATGCAACTGTAAGCATCACCGACAAAAATGTAAACGATGCCTACAACAAGGCACTTGCCGAGGCAAAGAAAAACGGCAATGAGTCAAACGGTATTACCCTTGTGCTGAATGTCAACACAGGAAACAAAACAGCAAACAGCTTGACGGTCAACCTGCCAAAAACCGTACAGGATACCATCATCAGCAAAAAAATCGTCAACACCGTTGTTGTGGTGGATAACCCCGATATTAAAATCGGTATGGATTTGGCTACCGTAAAAACAATCAACACACAGGCAAAAGCCGACGTGAACATCACCGCCACCAAGCAGGATAACAGCAAGCTGACAGGAAACGCAAAAACCGCCATCGGCTCTCGCCCTGTCTTTAACCTTGCAGTAAACTACGGCAGTGGCAAGCAGGTTTCAAACTTTGGTGCAGGCAGTGTGGCAGTGGAAATCCCCTATACACTGGGTGCAGGCGAAAAAGCAGGCAATGTCTATGCGGTCTATGTAGATGCAAAGGGCAATGTGCAATGGCTGACCAGCTCTGTTTATGACAGCGTAAATAAGGTGCTGCGTTTTAGCACCAACCACTTCTCCACCTACGGCATTGGCTACAAAGCAGCAAACGCCAACTTTACCGACATCACAAACCATTGGGCAAAAGACAGCATTGAATTTGTCGTGGCTCGTGGACTGCTTGGCGGAACAAGCAACACTACCTTTAGTCCTGATACAGCCATGACAAGAGGAATGTTTGTCACCACTCTTGGCAGACTGGCAAATGCCGATGTGAGCGGCTACAAAACCAGCAGCTTCAGCGATGTGAAAGCAGATGCCTACTACATGGGATATGTGGAGTGGGCAAGCAAGAATAACATCGTAAACGGCATTGGCGATGGCAAATTTGCACCGGATAATGCCATCACTCGTGAGCAGATGGCAGTTATCATGGCAAGCTACGCAAAGGCAATTGGCTTCAATCTGCCAAAGGTTCACGCAGAAAACACCTTTGCAGACGGTGCAAATATTGGCTCATGGGCAAAGGATTCTGTAAAATCAATGCAGATGGCAGGTGTTATCAGTGGTAAGGACGGCAATCGCTTCGACCCACAAGGCACAGCTACCCGTGCAGAGGTTAGTGCAGTCCTCAAGCGTTTCGTGGAACTGGCAATCAGCAGCGATACCGCACAGGGCTGGATGATGAATGACAGCGGCAAGTGGATGTACTATGAGAACGGTAAGGCTCTGACCGGTAAGCAGACCATCGGCAGTGTCAGCTACACCTTTAACAGCTATGGTGAAACAAATGATACACCAAGAGATTTGAGCTATGGCACTCACACCGTAGTGAAAAACGAAAGTTGGTGGAGCATTGCAAGAAAGTACAAATGTTCTATGTTCGAGCTTGCAAGAATCAACAACAAGACCATTTTCAGTATGCTCTATGTAGGCGATGTACTGAAGGTGCCTGAAAGCAAATAATAAAATCATGTAAAACCCCAAAAGCGGCAGTGCCGTAGCTTGAAAAAACCAAGCTGCCGACACTGCCGCTTTGCATATACGGAGGTAGTCTATGATATATTCGCAATCAGACCAAATTCAAAACAATAGTAATTGGGCAGTTTGTTCAGAGAAATCTGTACATACTGCCCTTTTTATTTTATCCATCGACAAAATATGACAAGGAAATGACCTCACAAGTGAAACAACATCATAATGAGATTGGCATGGCGGCAGTTTTACTGCTACCATAGCAACCGTATTTGTGTAAGAGTGCTGCTTTTGCCAAAGAAAGTAGAGAGCCTATGGACAAGGAATTGTGCAAAGCTCGAAAAACTATATTTCTGTGCGCAAAAATAAAATACATAAGGCAGCACTCAGCCACAGCTACAGCAATATTACCGTTGAGGTGTAATGGCAGAGAACACAAAAGAAAAAGTGAAAAACCTCCTCCTGCCAAAAAAATTAAACATTGCTGTTTAGGGTTTTCGAGTAGAGTCAAGGCGGCTGAATTTGTGCGAACGCATGAATTCGGTCGTCTTTTTTTACACATTTTTTCCGTAAGAAACCGTGGTCCCCCTTCGCTTCTGACATTTGATTTTTATTTCAAATTCAGAAACGGAGGAACAAATCATGGCATTTTATTATGCAAAGGAAAAACGAGAATTTGACCGGGAATGGGAACAGCTTCGCAGAGAATACGAAGCTGCCGGTATGGCAGAAGAAAACATTCAAGCACTATATGATTTTGATTGGCAGTGGTTTTGCAGTCGCCGCAGATTTATGGATCATACCCAAAGCCTACCGCCAGAAACAATTGATGGAGAGAACAGCCAGGCACAATCCTCGCTGATTCGGAAATTTGCTTCTTTTTCTGTCAGCATGGATGAGTCACAGCTCGGCGGTCGGTACGGCTGGGTGGAAGAAATTGAGGACAGCAAGCTGTTGGACAAGCTCCGTAAGCTCTCACAGGCTGACTTGGAACTGCTCACATTGATAGCCATTGAGGGATACAGTCAACCTGAAATAGGCTTGATAATGGATTGTTCACAGTCCAATATTTCGCAGAAAATTACACGTATAAAAAATTTTTTGAAAAAAATTTAAAAAAGTCTTATAGAAAAGGGCTTCTCACCGCCTACGCAGTGAGGGGCTCTTTTCATTTCCCCTCATGGGTACCTTGAAAATTTCATATCCGATGACCTAAATACGTTAGCTGACGGTTCCGTGATGAGCGGAGCAGCGACCTCGGAGGATGCGCCAAGACCACCTGTGGGATACAGCAGAAAGAACGAAATCACTTTTATTTGTTCGTGTTGCTTTCTGACTATGCCCCATCAAAGACGGCCAAATAAGGTGCAAAGCGGTATCCATCCGACCGAACAACAGGCTGTGGCAGCCTGTCTTGCAATGACCC
>CAYQRI010000087.1:0-7218 GCA_964420085.1 uncultured Ruminiclostridium sp. | reverse complement strand
CGATTCACGGAGTTGATTAAAAAGGCACCGGTAATGGTCATGAGGCAAACCACCAACAGAACCATAATCAGCACCAGCTTCATATGCAAGCTACGCAGCAAAGGACTTGTCCCCCTCTCGAACGGCACCCGTCAAGGTGCCTGAAAAAAATACCCGGCACCCCGTCGGGTGATGATGTAGGCTGGTTGTGCGGGTGCGTCCTCTACCTTTTCCCGCAGCCGACGGACGGCCACATCCACACCACGCACATCTCCCACATAGCCCTCGTAATTCCAGACCCGTTCCATCAGCTCCTGCCGAGAGAACACCTTACCGGCATTCGATGCCAAATAATTGAGCAGCTCAAATTCCCGTTGGGTCAGCTCCAAATCCTCCCCGTCCTTGGTGACGAGATTGGCGCTTCGATTGATGACAATACGACCAAAATCCAGACAATTTTCTTCTGTTGTGGTCTCTGCACGGTTGAGCACAGAGACACGGCGAATATTGGCCTTCACCCGTGCCATCAGCTCCCGCACGGAAAAGGGCTTGGTGATGTAATCGTCTGCGCCCAAGTCCAGACCCAGAATTTTATCCTTCTCGGACTCCCGTGCTGTGATAATCAAAATGGGGGTATTTTGCCCCTTATCCCGCACGGTTTTACAAACCTCGAAGCCATTCATTTGCGGAATCATCAGGTCGAGCAAAATGAGATCCGGATTTTTTTCCAGTGCCAGCTCCAGTCCTGTTTTTCCATCAAAGGCCTCCAGAGTATCATACCCTTCCTTTTGCAGGTTAAAGCGAAGGATATCCACAATGTTCTTTTCATCCTCTACGATGAGAACCGTATGCTTCATGTACGCAGCCCCCTTTTTCTTCTATTCCATGGAAGCGGCAAGAGCTCAGAGCTGCTCCATGAGGTAGGATGCCTTCAGAATACCTGCCAACGTTTTTCCGTCCTTGATTTCTCCACGGCGCACCATATCCAAAAGCTCCGAATAGGGCACACGAATCACCTCGACGAACTCACCATCGTCGGGATGCGGGTCTCCCTGCTGTAAATCTGTTGCGAAAAAGAGGTGAATGCGCTCGCCCAAAATACCGGGAGAGGAATAGCTATAGCCCATAGAACGGATGGTTCCGGGGCGCAGACCGGTTTCCTCCTCCAATTCACGCAGGCCGCTTTCCATAGGGTCTTCGCCCGGCTCTAATTTTCCTGCGGGCAATTCCAGCACAACCTCACCCACGGCGTAGCGGAATTGGCGCACCAAAATCACGCGTTTTTCCTCGTCAATTGCAAAAACAGCAACGCCGCCCGGATGCACAACTACCTCACGGTTGCTGATGCGGCCATCGGGCATCTGTGCTTTATCTCGTCTGATATCGACAATAATTCCCTCGTATACAGTCTCCTGAGAGACGGTAGTTTCCTTCAATTCCATTCTGATACACACCTCATTTTCTATGTATGCTTGTTGGTTGCAGACGCAGCTGCACATAATATACAGGGTTTAGTATAGCATACTTCACTTTCCCTGCCAACCTTTACATTTGCATCTTGGGTGACTTCCCCGTATACTATAGGCACGTTCTAAAAATAACATACCAGAGTAACATACAGGAGGTTTCCCCTATGATTTTTTCTGTGGAAGGCGGCGGCACAGCTGCTTTTTTTTCATACCGGGAGCTGGAACCACAAACCAGCGATCCCCGTCGTCTGACGGAATCCGAGCTTCTCTCCCTTCTCCGTACAGCCTGTGCCAAACGGCAGCGCCCTCTCCCCTCCTCCTTCGAAGTAGATGCCTTCCCCACAAAGGACGGTGTTCTGCTTTTGGTCTCCCCCTGTCTCCCCATATCCACGCCTGTCCACACCGCTTCTTTTTTGATTTAAAATAAGGGAGCCAAACCACTTCTCCCATAAATTCACGCCGGTTCAACAAAAAATTGCTGTGATTATTAAATTTTTTTTAAGATATCTTCATAATTTGTCAAAATTCACCTTCCATTTTTCATAGGATGATGCTATAATGCCTTATATCCGTGTACATCTGTGCACAATTTTGGGATATGCTATCAATAGGCGGAGAACACCTACCCTCTGCCCTTTCCTTTATATATGAATCCATACCTTTCCTCATGCCATGATTTGAAAAGAAGGTGCCGTTTTGACGAAATATGTAATTCACGGGGGACTCCCCCTCCATGGAGAAGTGGAAATCAGCGGTGCGAAGAATGCCGCCGTTGCCATCCTTCCCGCTGCACTCCTGGTAGACGGTGTCTGCCGCATCGAGAATGTCCCTAACATCAGTGATGTAACCTTGATCCTTGACATTTTGCAGGATTTAGGCGCCAATATTCGCATGATCAACCCCACCACCGTGGAGCTGGATTGTTCCTCTGTCCGTAAGCAGAATGTTCCCTATGAGCTGGCTCGTCAAATCCGAGCTTCCTATTATCTCATCGGTTCTCTGCTGGGTCGCTTCGGTCGTGCGGAGGTTCCCCCACCCGGCGGCTGCGATTTGGGCGTGCGCCCCATCGACCAGCACCTCAAGGGTTTCACCGCCATGGGTGCCGATATTCAGGTGGAAAATGGCTTTATTAACGCCACCTCGCCCAACGAGCGTCTGCGTGGTGCACAGGTCTATCTGGATGTGGTGTCTGTCGGCGCTACCATGAATATTATGATCGCCGCTGCACTGGCGGAGGGCATGACCATCATCGAAAATGCAGCCAAGGAGCCGCATATCGTGGATCTTGCCAACTTCCTGAACTCTATGGGCGCCGATGTCATGGGGGCCGGCACCGATATCATTAAGGTGCGTGGCGTCCAGAAGCTGCGTGGTGGTTCCTATTCCATCATCCCCGACCAAATCGAAGCCGGCACCTATATGGCTGCCGTGGCTGCCGCAGGCGGTAGCGTCCGCATCAATAACGTCATTCCCAAGCATCTCGACTGTATCACGGCAAAGCTGCTGGAAATGGGCGTTTCCGTCGAGGAAGACGGCGATGCACTCATCATCTCTCGCAATGCACCTCTCACCAAAGCCAATGTGAAAACCATGCCCTATCCCGGCTTCCCCACCGATATGCAGCCCCAAATTGCCGCCGTACTCTGCTTGGCAAAGGGCACCAGCATCCTCACCGAGGGCGTTTGGGATAACCGCTATCGCTATGCCGACGAATTCCGCCGCATGGGTGCCAAAATTCAGGTGGACGGTAAAATCGCCGTCATTGAAGGGGTCAAAAACCTCACCGGTGCCCCTGTCTGTGCCTGCGACCTGCGTGCTGGTGCTGCCATGATTATTGCCGGCTTAGCCGCACAAGGCACCACAGAAATCGAACAGGTTTATCATATTGAGCGTGGATACGAAGGTATTGTGGAGAAGCTGTCCAAGCTGGGTGCAGATATTCACAGTAAGAATATGACAGACGAGGATTGGCGTACCAGCGTAGGCTGACCCGTCCCCGTCCCTCCCCATAACAAAAACGGACGGCGGACTCGCCGTCCGTTTTTCATTCGAAGCGCCGAGCCGGCGGGCAAAGCCCGCTCTTAATTCGTGTTCGTACCTTTGTGCTTTAACAGACTGATGTTCCCGGTATTGGGTTGATTGTAAATCAATTCCCCACTTGGGAACAAAAGTGCATGAAAACACAACCAACCGAACTCGAGATTAACACCCGCCTTCGGCGGGCGGGCACAGACCGCTTTTAATTCGAGTTCATACCTTTGTGCTTGAATCGACTGATGTTCCCGGTATTGGGTTAGTTGTAAATCAATTCCCCACTTGGGAACAAAAGTGCATGAAAACACAACCAAACAAGGAGTCGCAATTACAATATGATGACCATTCAACTGCTTTGCGTAGGCAAGCTCAAGGAAAAGCATTTCGCCGCTGCCTGTGCGGAATATGAAAAACGTCTGCGTCCCTTCTGTAAGTTCACCCTCACCGAGCTGCCAGAGGAGCGCCTGCCCGATGCCCCATCCGAGGCACAAATCGCAACGGCACTCGAACGAGAGGGCACCTTGATTCTCCAGAAAATCACCAAGGGTGCCAAGGTCATTGCCCTGTGCGTAGAAGGTGATCTGCTCTCCAGCCCCCAGCTTGCCAAACAAATCGAAACGTGGGCGGTAGCAGGGGTTTCCAGTCTTGCACTTGTGATTGGCGGCTCCTTTGGACTACACCCTTCCGTCAAGGAACGGGCACAGGTGCGGCTTTCTATGTCTCCCATGACCTTCCCCCACCATCTGGCACGGGTCATGGTGTTGGAACAAGTTTACCGTGCCTTTCAAATACAAACCGGCACACGATATCATAAATAACCACAACCCATACCATGCAAGCCACCAATTCCCTATGCGGCTTGTTGCAGGAAAGGAGTTACCATATGTCTTATACCTCTTATCAAGAAAACTATATGCACTGGCTCAACAGCGCCGTCCTCACCCCCGACGAAAAAACAGAGCTGATCCAGCTTGCCAACAACGAAACGGAAATAGAAGACCGCTTTTTCGGTCTTTTGGAGTTCGGCACCGCTGGTCTGCGTGGTGTCATGGGCTTGGGGCTGCACCGCATGAACACCTATGTGATTCGTCACGCCACCCAAGCCTTCGCCCAAGTGATTCTGGCGGAGGGTGCCGAGCAGGCGGCCAAGGGTGTCGCCATTTGCTACGACTGCCGCATTCATTCCGCAGACTTCGCCCGAGAGGCCGCCTGTGTTATGGCAGGTAACGGCATTCCCGTCCGTCTGTTTTCCGCCATGCGTCCCACGCCCGAGCTTTCCTTTGCCGTGCGGGACTATGGCTGTATCGCTGGTCTGAACGTCACCGCCAGCCACAACCCCCCCGAATACAACGGCTATAAGGTCTATTGGTCGGATGGCGCCCAGCTGCCGCCCCACCATGCTGCCGCCATCGCAGAGCAAATGCAAACGCTGGATCTCTTTACCGATATCAAAGCAGCGGACTACGACGAAGCCCTGAAATCAGGACAAATCGTCCTGATTGGAGAGGAAACCGACCAAAACTACCTGACGCAGGTTTTGGCACAAATCAACGACAAAGAGAGCGTTGCACAGGTGGCGGATAACTTCCGCATGGTCTATACCCCCTTCCACGGCACGGGCTATCAACAAATTCCCTATGTCCTGCACGAGCTTGGCATACGAAACCTTTACTGTGTGGAGGAACAGATGGTCATTGACGGCTCGTTCCCCACGGTCACCTCTCCCAACCCTGAAAATCCGGAGAGCTTCGCCTTGGCACAGACCTTGGCCAAAAAGGTGGATGCCCCCTTTATCCTTGGCTCTGACCCGGACGCAGACCGTGTTGCCGTACAGGTGCGGGACAAGGACGGAGCCTACGTCCAAATCACCGGCAACCAAACCGGCGTGCTGCTTTTGGATTATTTGATTGGTGCCAAAAAACGAGCCGGTACCCTGCCCGAGAATGCCGTTGCGCTCAAATCCTTGGTCACCACCAACATGGCAAAGGTTGTGGCGGAGGCAAACGGGCTGCGTTCCTACGACACCTTCACCGGTTTTAAATTCATGGCAGAAAAGAAAAACGAGCTGGAGTCCCACGGCGAAGGTCATGTCATTTTCTCCTATGAGGAATCGATCGGTTACATGATTGGTGACTATGTGCGGGACAAGGATGCCGTCACCGCCTCCCTGCTCCTCACAGAGATGACCGCTTGGTATGCTGCACAGGGCATGACCCTTCTGGACGCATTGGATGTCCTCTATGCAAAATACGGGAACTATGCCGAAAAAACCGTGAATCTCGTCATGAAGGGCCTAGAGGGCATGGCGAATATGAAGGCACTCATGGCAACGCTGCGTGCCGAACCCCTGACCGAAATTGACGGCACCCCCGTCGTGACCCGTCGTGACTATCAGCCCGGTCTGGAAACCGACGTGGCAACAGGTCATGAAACAAGCATGGAGCTGGTTGGCTCCAACGTCCTCCGCTATCTTTTGGCAGACGGTACTGAGCTGATTGTACGTCCCTCCGGCACCGAGCCTAAGATCAAGGTCTATGTCCTCACAACAGGCGAAACGCAAGCTGCCTGCCAGAAAAAAATTGAGAAGTACGCCGCATGGGCAGAAACACTGAAAAAATAAGCACCCAAGCGTATAACCGCCCAAGTGCAGGCATAGCCTGTTGGAAGAACTGATTCACACAGACCAAGGAGGTTCTTCCATGAAGAAATTCGTTGTTTTTTTGCTGCTGCTCTCGTTTGTATCCCTTCCGGCTGCCGCCGCCGGTCCCGAAACCAACGCCAAGGCGGTTATCCTGATGGAAAAAACCACAGGCGAAATTCTGTATGAGGACCAGTCCCACGCCGTCTTGGAGCCTGCCAGCGTCACCAAGGTCATGACCATGCTACTCATCATGGAAGCCTTAGAGGATGGACGTCTGACCAAGGAAACCATGATCCCCGTTTCTGCCACAGCTGCGGGTATGGGCGGTTCTCAGGTTTACATGAAAGAGGGCGAGCAATTCTCCGTGCACGATATGCTCAAGGCCATCGCCGTCGCCTCTGGTAACGATGCCTGCGTCGCTATGGCGGAATATTTGGCAGGAAGCGAGGCCTCGTTTGTCGAGCAGATGAACGCCAAAGCAAGTGAGCTTGGCATGGCGGATACCGTGTTCCACAACTGCACAGGGCTCCCTGCGGAGGGACATCTCACCTCTGCCTACGACATTGCCCTCATGTCCAGAGAGCTGATTCTGCACCATCCGGACATCCGCACCTACACCACCATTTGGATGGATACCCTGCGGGACGGTGCCTTTGGGCTTGCCAACACCAACAAACTGATTCGTTTCTACACCGGTGCCACAGGCTTGAAGACCGGTTCCACCGATGCCGCTCTCTATTGTCTTTCCGCCACAGCGGAAAAGGAGGGCATGGAGCTGATTGCCGTGGTGCTTGGCTCACCCACCTCCAAGGATCGCTTTGCCACGGCAACCTCTCTGCTGAATTACGGCTTCGCCGCCTACTCTCTTGTCACCGTGGCACCCTCCGAGCCGATCCCCGAGATAGAGGTTGTCTTGGGACAGTCTCCGCTGGTTCAGCCAGTGCTCACCGAGGAGAGCAAGCTGCTGCTCCCCAAAGCAGAGGTCAGCAAAATTTCTACCACCCTCAACCTAACTGATAGGGTAGAGGCACCCGTCGAGCAGGGGCAGGAGCTTGGCAGCCTGACCGTTTTTGTAGACGGTGTTTCCAAAATGAC
>CAYQRI010000086.1:0-7239 GCA_964420085.1 uncultured Ruminiclostridium sp. | reverse complement strand
TTTTCTCGTTGGTTAAAACAGCAGCCGCAGCTTTGGCGATTGCCGCTATGGGTACGGCCATAAAACATCCGCTCCTTTCGCTGAATATAGCAAAAGGAGGCACCAGCTCGGCACCTCCTTTCTGCGTAAAATAAGATGATAGGGTTATCGGGTTACTTGCATGGTTTCCGGGTTAATGCACACAATTTGCTTGCCGAGCTGCTGGGCGTATCGCACAGTGTTCCCGGTTCCTCCCGGCTTGCCAGCCCACACAGCCAGCACAATTTGGCTGCTGTCCACCATATAGCGGTTGCGCTTTTGCATACAGTCCTTTGTGTACGCTCGTTGGAGCATGGTTTCCTTGTCGCTGCGGCTGGTGATGGAGAAGTATCGTTCTTGCTGATCTACTCTCCAGTTCACCATCTGCGTTTCGCAGGGGATTGCCACCTCCAAGGTGATATACGGGTAGGTTTTCTTCAACTCCAGTACAGCTTCTGCCGCCCACTGATCCACACCAAGCGCCATCCCGCTGATAAAATGAGAAACATTTTGCTGGGTGATTAGGGCTTCAATCTCTTGATAAAGCAAGTCTTTTAGTCGTATACAATTGGGGCGTTCTTCGTGAAAGCCGCAGGGCAGATTTTGCGGTCTGCTGCCGGTGAAACAACAGGTTTGTTCTTTTTTCATAAGTGCTTACCATCCATTCTACTTTTTCATCTCACTCTATCATACTGTATTTAGGTCGAATGTCAACCGATTAAGATGATGTTTATATGCTATTCAGTAGGTTAAACTTATTGTATACAGGTTGACAGGGGGTGTTTTATTGAAAAAAGAGATGAATATTGAAATCGGTTCCCGTGTGAGAAAAAGCAGGGAGCGCTTAGGCTATTCAAGAGAGGCTTTGGCCGAAAAAGCGGAACTGGCTACATCATTTATCGGTTCCATTGAGCTTGGCACGGGCAGCTTTTCAGCTGAGTCTTTGATAAAACTGTGCAAGACATTATCCGTTTCTGCAGACTACATCCTATTTGGGTTAGAACAGCCCACCGACCTTTCTGAGATTGCTTCCATGCTGTCTGGGCTTGATCCCAAATATTTACCGCAGCTGCAGGAGCTGTTGAGCGCCTATCTCAAAACAATTGCATTGATGAACGAGTAAGAGCTGTGCCTACGAAAAAGGCACAGCTTTTTTCGTTCACCACCATTTCTGCTCCCAGAGGTTATACTGCGCTTCCTCGGCAGCCTCCTGCTCCTGCGCCAGCCGAATGGATTTCTCCACGGCATCGTCTAAAAACTCGGTGTCGAAGCCTGCACTGTCGTAGCCCTCGGCAATGGTGTTAAGGTAAAAATCGGACGGTGCGCCGTACTCATGCCCGTCATTCATAACGTAGACCATTGCATTCACCGGCTTGCCGTCAAGCTCCACCTCCATCATTTCCTGTCTGTAAAAGCGGGGATAGCCCTCGTATCGGTTGAGGGCTTCCTCGTCCTGCGGCTTGATCTTCCACAGCAGCACAGGCACAGCACTGCCCTCCAGCGGTTCAATGGTGGCGACAGCACCACGCCTGCCGCCTCGGAACACCAGCTCATAATCCTTGATTTCGCTTGTCCCCACCACCTTGGCGGTGGGGCAGCGATGCGCCATCTGCGGCAGATTGAGGTTGCTGCCGTAGGCGATGTAGAGTCTATTTTTCTGCATCATCTTCCTCCTAAATCACATTCGCATAGCAAAAGCCGGGGCAGATTCTTCTGCCTCGGCTTCCTCCGGTTCGGGGGCGGGAGCGTCCGGTGGGGCAGCCTCCTGCCGCGCCTGCTCTCGCTCTTTTTCTTTTTTCTGTCGCATTCGCTCCTTTTGCTGCTCGACCTGCGCCGGATCGCGCCAAGCGATGCAGCCGGGGAGCGGCTTCAAGAGATGCTCACGGGCAGTCTTGAATTCATCGCCAATCAGCCCCAGCCGCAGTAGCCATGTGCGGAAGGTATATTTCTCGTTGCTGGTCTGGGTTTTGGTACGGCTGGCGCTGCGTTGGTTGAGCGCCTGCGCCCCAATCGCCATAGAGAGCTGGATGTACGCCTTGATTTTCCCTGCATGGAGCGTGCCGTTGAACAGCCGAAACTCCACCGTGCCTTTTTGAAACACACAATGGAGGTTGAGGCAGTGGTAGCGGCTATCGTCATAATGGGAGTGGCTGCGGTCGCCGCCGTTGTACCAGATGCGCTTGACCTGCTCCAAGCTCTGGGGCTTCTGGCGGTTGAGTTCCTCTAAAAAACGCTGGTCGGCAGGGCGGCACCAGCGGTGCTGGCGAGCCACCGACACCTCCAAGGCCTTGTAAATCAAATCCTCCTTTGCCGCCATGATGTTGGTGATGTTGCGCAGGGAGTTAGCATCAAAGGGCGAGGCATCAATATGCACATGGATGCCACAGGACTTGTTGGAAATCGCCCCCGCCGCCTTGAGCTTACGCACCAGCTCCTGCACCGTTTCGATGTCCTCCCAGCGGCAGATGGGGCTGACCATCTCGGTTTTGTAGTCATCCGAGGCAGCCTCGGTGCGCCTGCCGTTTTTCCTCTGAGGCATAATGCTGGCATCGCTCATGAATTTCCACTGACGGCCTTGCCCGTCCAGCGCCGCATAGGTGTCGTAGCCCGCACCCAGATACCGGCTGCTGGTTCCGAAATAGTCTGCGGCAATCTGCGCGGCTCGCTCACGGGTGATGCCGGTCATCTCCACCTCAATGCCAAAGCGCTGGGCTTTCATGTCCATATAAAATCACCTCCTACTCGCCGTCATAGCAGCCACAGGGCATATCGTTTTCGGGAAACAGGGCGCACATGGCGGTCTGGTTTTTATCGGCTTCCACAAAATCCTCCCAAGACCAATTGCGCCCCAAACCCTTGACAGAGATGAGGTTGGGCTTGGCTCCACGCTCAATGGCGATTGCTCGGTCGTATAGGTCACGGTGCTGGTGGTAGAGGGTGCGGATTTCATGGCGCTTCATGCTGGGGCAGAAAAAGCAGGAGGATTTGCCCGGTAAAGGCAGACCCTCCCGCTCAATGGCGGCGATACAGTCCTCTCGGTACCAACCCCAATCAATCAGCGCATATTCCTTTTTGTACTTCTTGTCTTGGATGTCATAGGCGAAGGCGTGGGTGCGGCGGTGCTCCTCTCCGGCATCGTAGCCGATGAATTTCACCACCTTTTTGCCCTGCGCCCAGACCGCTTGGCAGGCCGGGTGATTGTTGCAGAACTTGTCCTGCGGGGCGACCTTGTGCTTGAGGGAACACTTTTTGTAGCCGTAGGCAATGGCCGGGAGCGCCCCGCAGCGCAGACACTCCTGCTCCAAGGTGAGGCGGTCGCCGTTCTGGTCGGTGTAGGACACCACCGTAATTTCCGGCAGCCCATGTTCCTTGAGCCAGCCGTTCATGATGGGCAGGTACGCATAGGTGTGGGGCTGCTCGCAGCCGGTGTCGGCGAACAGCACGAGGTCGATGGGGATACCCTTGCGGTACATCCCGATAAGCATGGCGGTAGAATTGGTACCGCCGCCATATCCAACGAGGTTCATCGCCCACCCGCCTTTCCGAACAGCTTTGCCTTGTGCTCCGGGGCGTTCACCATGAGGTTATAGCGCTCGTTGCCGCATTTGTAGAGACACACGCCACGCTGGGGGTAGCGGATGAGATTGTATTCGCTCTGCTCCAGCTGGAGGGTGTCAATGTAGAACTTGGCATCGATGTTACCGGCGTTGAACAGGAACTGATGGGTGGGGATGGAAAACAGGGGCTTTGTGTACTCCCGAATACCCTCGATATTGAAGTCCTCCAGATTCTGCGAGGCGATGATAACCGCCGAGTCCTTTTTGCGCACACGCTTGGAGAAGTTGCGGACATATTCCACGGCGGTGAGGTTGGTGAGGAATAGATAAAACTCGTCAATGCTGGCGGCGGTGTTGCCGTTGGTGAGCAGCTCGTTGCTCATGTAGGACAGGATGTTGAACAGCAGGGCATTTTTCAGGCTCTTGCTGGCCTGTAACAGTCCTTTCACACCAAATGTGACAAAGCTGGAGTCGGTGATGTTGGTGTGTCCGTCAAAGAATTTTGCCTCGGCACCCTTGCAGATGGAATGAAGTCCCAGCAGGATATTTTGCAGCAGCTCGGCGGTATAGAGCTGGCGGCTGCTCTCATCATAGTCCTTGTACTCCGCTTCAATCAGAGCGTACAGGTCGGACAAAATCGGGTAATCCGTGGCGGCCAGACGGTCAAACGCAGAGCCATCACTGATGCCGAAGTTGGCATACAGCTTCTGGAGCATGATTTCGATGGTGTCAATCTCCCTATCGGAAAAGTCCTTGTAGGTGCGGAAGAAGTCCTTGAGAAACGAGATGTGCTGACTGAGCTTGCTTCCTATTCGGAAGGTCTGGGGGGCATCGGCATCGCCGGGGCTGCCGTTCTCGTCCCAAGTCTTGGGTTCCAGCACATTGATGATGAATTCGCCTGACATGAGGTCGATAAAGCAGCCGCCCAGGTTGTTGGTCAGATCCTCGTACTCCATTTCGGGATCGAGGGCGCAGATGTTCATGCCAGACTCCCGGAGATTGCACAGGATGAGTTTTAACAGATAACTCTTGCCCTGACCGCTGTTGCCAAGTATGAGAATGTTGGCGTTGGTCTTGTCATCCGCTCGCTTGTTAAAGTCCACCAGCACATTGCTGCCGAACTTGTCCCGCCCCACATAGAAGCCGTTGGCATCGGTCTTGCCCGAATAATTGAAGGGATAGAGGTTCGCCACCGAGCTTGCAGGGAGCACGCGCTCAAACTGGTCACGAAACACATTCCAGCCGCTGGGCATCACGCATTGGAAGCCCTGCTGCTGACGGAGCATCAGCCTGTCCACGTTGAGTTTGGAGCGGATCAGCTCTGTCATCACCTCGGTTTGCAGCAGCTTCAGCTGGTCGAGGTCGTGGGCGGACAGTTCGATATAGACCGCCGAATGGATGAACGGCTCTCGGTTGCGGTGCGCCTGCGCCACGATGGTGGCCACATCTTGCAGGTTGCTCTCGGCCATGACAGTCTGCTGCAAATCATTGGTATTGGATTGGCTCATCCTGTTCTTATTGGCGGCGTTGCTGATGATTTTCTTTTCCTCCACTGGCGTGACATGGCGGGTGTAGATGCGCAGCGTCACACCGTCCTTTTCGCCCAAATGCCGCAGAAGAGCTTGCTCATTGGTGGCGGTGGGGTACTCCCGCAGCGCCCAAACACAGCGAAAGGTGTTGCCGCAGATGAAGTGGTCGGTGTTGAACTTGACCACCGAGGGCGCTATCATGTCGAGAAAGTCTTGGATGCGCACGTCCTCCGGCTCCTGCACCGCTGTTTTTCTTCTGTTTTTAGTCATTAAAAATCACCCACCTTTCGCCGTCAAAGTCCTCAAACTTTGCGGTCGTTACGTTTTGTTCGAAGTAGACCGCCAGAATGCGCTTGATGTCCTCGCTGCCTGCTCGCTTCACCGAAAACCCCTGCTCCTTGAGGGACTTTTCAATGCGTGAGAGGTACGGGAACACTTCCTTTTCTTTCTCATCCCGCAGGCGAATGAGGATGAGAAATTCACGGGCTGTCGCCATCTGCACCTGTATCCGGTCGAGGAAGCTGAGGTCTTTTTCCAGCAGCTTGCGCACCACAGGGTTTTGCTCGGCCTCCATGCGGCTGCGGAGAAAGGACTTGTTGTCCTCGAAATTTTCTCGACTGTTGAGGCACAGCATCTCAATCTCGGCGATGCCCTTGAGCACCGTCATCAGCGCATAGATGCGGGTTCCTATGCTGGCTTCGGACAGCACCGAGATATTGCTGGGCTTGATAATGAAATACACCAGCTCGCCGTGGCCGTAGGTTTGCAGGCTGTATTCGGTGACGGCTTTGGTGCCGATGAGCTGGCGGGTGGAGGCCTTTTGCTTTGCCTCCTGCTTGGCTTTTTTACTCACTTGGCGTGTACCTCCATTCGTAGAATTGCTGCTTGGAAATAAAAAAGGCACAGGCATACCGGATAAAATCCATGATGCTTGTGTCCTCAAATCGGATGGTTAAAAAGGCATAGACGGCGGTGAGCACGATGGGCGGGGCAAATCCAAGCTGGGTGAGCACAAGCACAGAGACAAGCGCCGCCACGCCAATAATGCCCACATCCCGTAGCTGCCACAGCCACAGGGTAGCCTTGGCTCGCAGGTGGTCAGGGTAGATATACATGGTGGTTCTCCTTCCTTATTTCGCTACCGCCTGTACCACGGTTCGGGTCATGTTCACCGCCGATTGCGCCGTGTAAACAGCGCCCATCAGATTGGCTTTGGTGGAGGTATCCAGCCCGAACTGCCCTGCAATGCGGGGGATTTCACCCGCTGCCAGCATGAGACCGAGGCCAAGCAAGGCATTGTCTTTCACCACCATCAGCCCTGCAATGAGCACCGTTGCCTGCAAAAACGCCGTGAGGCACAGGCCGATGACCTGCTTGCACCAGCTGACGAAGCCGTCAATGTAGCCACGGGGAACAGAAAACATATACAGGCTCCCCACGGAGATTTGAATGAGCAGGATGCCCCCACGCTTGAGATTGGCGAAAAACACTTTAATGACGGCATAGCCCATGAGGATGATAATAAAAAGCATCATGATGGGGCTGGTGATAGCGCCGAGGCCGCCAAACGCATCGGTGGTCAGTGATTGCTCCAGTCCTCCTGCACCCTGCAGAGTGGTGATGATTTCGCTGGCCACCGTGCCGATGTCGGTTCCAAAGCCGGTAATGCCTGCGGTGAATTCCCCTTGCAGGGAAACCGAGAGCTTATACAGCTCCACCGGCACAGTGGTGAACAGCCCCACGGCCATGAAGCCCTTGATGGCATTGAGGGCGGTATCCTTGATGCTGCCCCGCCCGGACTGGTATTCGATGCCGCACTCAAAGGCCGCCACCACGAGGCCGACCCCATAGAGCGCCCATGCGAGATAGCTAAAAAACAGGACAACCGATTGCACCCAGCTCATGGTGAACAGGTCTGCGCCCATGTTGCCCATCTGCATAAAAAAATCGCCGAGGAAACCGATCACTTGACCGTAGATCCAGTCGATGATCTGGCCGAGGACGGTGTCGGCGACAAAATCCCATATAAACATATTTCACCTACTTTCCAAAGGGTTTAATTGGTGCTAAAATAGAATTGCAAAGATAAAAACACAGTTCCGGTTGGTAGTCCGGACGCAGCGCAAGCTGTCAGT
>CAYQRI010000085.1:0-7253 GCA_964420085.1 uncultured Ruminiclostridium sp. | reverse complement strand
ACTTTGGCGGAGAAGGAGGGATTCGAACCCTCGAGACCCTTTTGGGGCCTACACGATTTCCAATCGTGCGCGCTCGACCAAGCTACGCGACTTCTCCAAGTTTTGCTTGCGTTGCCTGAGCAACAACGTTATTATGACAGATTTTCGGAAAAAGTCAATAGAAAAAACCAGATTTTTTTCATATCGGACAAATGCACAGTCGAATATTGGGAAATCATTTTTGAGTTATGTAGTTTCAACAAAAACCACTTTTCTTTCCATAAACTACCACACAGGCTGCCAAGAAAGTGAGGGGAGAGGATATCAATGTATAAAGCCTATAGGAGCGTCAGTGAGAATTTGAGATGCCAAAAAAGAAGATGATCAAAATATAGTATCTTGAATCAGCCCGGGTGAACATAGAATAAAAAAGGTTTTTAGAGGAATGGTGAAAAGGGGAGGGGATTCAATCAGCCTGTTGGTAAAAATAAGAGAGGGCGTTTCTGGACAGGTAGTACGATCGGTAGAGTTTGTTTTTTTATTGAAACAGATAGGAACAGGATATTCAGATGTAGGTTTTGCCATGAGAGAACGAAGTTATGCATTTTTCACAGAGTAAACGGGTTGTAGCTATGTGGCTATGTTGACATTTTAAGTAGGATGAATGGTAGATTGTGGAAAAATACACACAAGGAAAATATTGACTTATTTTACAAAAAAAGAATTTACATCTTGCAAGTTATCCGATATCGTTATTCATTATGCTGGATAGAGGTCAACAATCTGTGAGAAATAAGAGGGAAGTTTCACAATATGTATTCCTCTCGTGCAGTTCGAAGGAAAGAAAATGCCGTTTTGAAGGGGATTGACAGTTGACAAAATTGTTGGATAAAGCTATAATTAACGACGAAATAACAGATGATCCATCAAAAATGGCGTGCAATCTGTTTTATAGAATCCCTCTAGGGGAAGAAACAGGGGAACCATCGTGTTTCTTTGTTTTTCTTTTGAGGCAGGACGTGCATCCTGTACGAATGCATAAAAAGACCGCTAGCATTTTTTTGATTTTTAGCCGCAGATGGCTTCCCAATCTAATACTGTAAACCTAGCATATGATTTGGTTTGCAGGATAAAAGGAGGTAAACTATGAACAAAAGACCGGATACTCAGTGCTGTGAAACGTGCGGTGCTGACGAAAAGGCTTTGTATGATGCTGTTGCGACCGTGATTGCACAGCATAAGGAAACGGAAGGTTCCCTCATTATGGTGCTCCACGCTGCTCAGGAGATTTTTGGCTATCTCCCCATGGAGCTGCAGGAGTTTATTGCAGACGGAATGGAAATCCCGTTGGCAGAGGTGAGTGGTGTTGTCAGCTTCTATTCCTTCTTTTCTACACAGAAACGAGGAAAGCACACCATTCGTATGTGCCAAGGTACCGCCTGCTATGTCAGAGGCGGTAAAAAAGTGGTAGACGCAATCAAGCAGACCCTGAATGTCGGCGTGGGAGACACCACAGAGGATGGTCAGTTTACATTCGAAATCGCTCGTTGCATCGGTGCCTGTGGCTTGGCCCCTGCTATGATGGTGGACGATGACGTTTATAAGCAAGTCACCCCCGCTAAGCTCAGAGGGATTCTTTCCCGATACATGGACTCCAAAGAGGAAAAAGGAGGTGCTGAAGCATGATTAAGACCATTGCCGAGCTTCAGAATATGAAAAAGGCCTATGAAGAAAAAATGGGCCAATTTAAGCACCTATGTCTTGTGTGCTACGGCACAGGCTGCGTTTCCTCCGGCTGTAAGGCTGTTCGAGATGCTATGGTTCAGGAATTGGAAAAGGCCGGAATTGCTGACGAAGTCGCCGTCATCGAAAGAGGCTGTATGGGTACCTGCGCCGTTGGTCCCGTTGTCTATATCCTGCCCGACGAAACCTATTATACCGAGATGACCCCTGAACGCGTGAAGGACGTGGTGCAGAAGCACTTTATCGGCGGCGAGCCGGTCACAGAGTATACCTTCTACGACGCCGTTCAGAAAAAGAGAATTGCAAACATTCATGATGTCGCATTCTTCCGGGATCAGGTTCGTATCGCACTGCGTAACTGTGGTCTGATTGACGTCAACTGCGTGAACAGCTACGTTGCAAAGGATGGCTACCTCGCACTGGCTCAGATTCTCGAAAAGGGCGACCGCATGGCGGTTATCAATCAGCTGAAAAAATCTGGATTGCGTGGTCGTGGCGGTGCAGGCTTCCCCTTGGGCGTGAAGTGGGAGGCAGCCTATAACCAGCCCGAGGGCGAAAAGTACATCATTTGTAATGCAGACGAGGGCGACCCCGGTGCATTTATGGATCGTTCCGTCTTTGAAGGCGACCCCCACAGCGTCATTGAGGGTATGCTGATTGGTGGCTATGCAATCGGCGCAAGCCGTGGCTTTGTCTACCTCCGTGCGGAATACCCTATCGCTGTCGAGCGTTTGCAGGCAGCGCTGGAAATGGCAAGAGAAGAAGGCTTCCTGGGTAAGGATATCTTTGGCTCTGGCTTCGATTTCGATATCGAAATCCGCATCGGTGCAGGCGCTTTCGTCTGCGGCGAAGAAACTGCACTCATGGCATCCGTCGAGGGTCAGAGAGGTGAGCCGAGACAGAAGCCGCCCTTCCCCTTCCAGAGCGGATTGTTTGGCAAGCCCACCATCATCAATAACGTAGAAACCCTTGCTACTGTGCCTGCTATTATGCTGCATGGCGCTGACTGGTTCCGCCAGTTTGGTACCGAGCAGAGCCCCGGCACCAAGGTTTTCGCCCTCTCCGGCAATATCGTCAATACCGGTCTGGTCGAGGTTCCTATGGGTACCCCTCTTTCCGAGGTGATTTACTCCATCGGCGGCGGCATTCCGGATGGCAAGAAATTCAAGTCCGCACAGACCGGCGGTCCTTCCGGCGGCTGTATTACGGCAGCAAATATCAACACCCCCTTGGATTATGAATCCTTGGCAGCCCTTGGCTCCATTGTCGGCTCCGGCGGTCTCATCGTCATGGATGAGGATACCTGTATGGTCGATACCGCCCGATTCTATCTGGACTTCATTCAGGAAGAATCCTGCGGTAAATGTACCGCTTGCCGTATCGGCACCAAGCGTATGCTGGAGATTTTGAACCGCATCACAACGGGCGAGGGTAAGCCCGGTGATATGGAGACTCTGGAGCATCTGGGCGCTATCATTAAGGATACCGCTATGTGCGGCTTGGGTCAGACTGCACCCAACCCGGTGCTCTCTACCCTGAAGTATTTCCGTGATGAGTACGAGGAGCACATCCACGAAAAGCGCTGCTCTGCCGGTGTCTGCGGCGATATTGTCAGCAGCCCCTGCGAAAATACCTGCCCCGCTGGCATCAATATCCCCGGCTACATGAGCCTGATTGCAACCGGTGACTATATGGGTGCTGCCCGTGTCATGATGCGAGACAATCCCTTCTCCGGTATTTGCGGTCGTGTTTGTACCCATCCCTGCGAAAGCCGCTGCCGCCGTGGCAGTGTCGATGAGGCCATGAATATCTGTGAGCTGAAGCGGTTTGCTACCGACTGGGCTTATGCACAGGGCTTCCCCTTCGAGGAGGATCTGAAGCCCGCAGCACAGATTGATAAAAATGTTGCCATCATCGGTGCAGGTCCCTCCGGTCTCACCTGTGCTTACTATCTGGCTCGCTTGGGCTACCATGTGGACGTTTATGAGGCGGAGGATCGCGCCGGCGGCATCATGTCCTACGGCATTCCCGACTATCGTCTTCCCCATGGTATTATTCAGCGTGAAATTGAGAATATTAAAAAGACCGGCGTAAACATCATCCTCAACACCAAGGTCGGTGTAGACGTTTCCTTCCGTGCTTTGCGTGAAAACTATGAGGCTGTCTTCATTGCCATCGGCGCACAGAAGACCCTGCGTTTGAACGTTCCCGGCGAGGATTTGGAAGGTGTCTACCACGGTCTGGACTTCTTGAAGCGTGTTGCTTTGCAGGGCGACTTGGACTTCACCGGCAAAAAGGTGGCGGTCATCGGCGGCGGTAATACTGCCATCGACTCTGCCCGTACTGCAATCCGTTTGGGTGCCAAGGAAGTCGTGCTTCTCTATCGTCGTGCTGAGGACGATATGCCCGCAGATAAGACCGAAATCAACGACGCACAGGAAGAAGGCGTTCAGATTCGTACGCTCATCAACCCCACCGACTTTATTGGCATTGGCGGTAAGCTGACCAGCATTTGTCTGGCAAAGCAGACATTGGGTCAGTTCGATAGCTCCGGTCGTCGTAAGGCAGTGCCCAGCGGCGAAAGCTATGTCGAAGAATTTGATATTGCGATCCCCGCAATTTCTCAGACACCCGATACCAATTTCTTCAAGGGTGCCATTGATCTGAATGGCAACCGTGTTGTTGCAGATCGCTATACACAGGCAACGTCTATCCCCGGTATTTTTGTCGGCGGTGACGCACACCGTGGTCCCAAGGATATTGTCAACGCCGTGCACGAAGCCAAGGTGGCAGCATCCGGTATTGACAAGTATTTGGGCGGTTCTGGTGTGCTTTCCAAGGGCTTCGAGCAGGAGATTACGGACTATCACATCGAAGGTGATATCGTCCCCCATAACCGCTTCCTCACCAGACAGATCGAAGCAGAGAAGGCAGTGGGCAGCTTCTGTGAACGTAACCTTGGTATGCATGAGCTGGATGCCCGTGCAGAAGCAAGCCGTTGCTTGCGTTGCGACAGGAGGTAAGATAAATGGCAGATATTAAACTGACAATTAACGGCAAGGAATGTGTGGCACCTGAGGGCAGCACCATTTTGCAGGCCGCAGAGAAAAATGGCATTCACATTCCCAAGCTGTGCTATTTAGAAGGAATCCATCAATACGGCGCTTGCCGTATCTGCGTCGTGGATCAGGTCAGTCCTCCTGCAAAGAATTTGCAGGCATCCTGTATGGTTGCAGCCAAGGACGGCATGGTCATCGAAACCAACAACGCCCGTGTGCAGGAAGCACGCAAAACCATGTATGAGCTGCTGCTTTCTAACCACGATAAGAAATGTCTGACCTGTGCCCGAAATCAGGATTGCGAATTCCAGGCATTGGGTCGTGAGCTTGGCGTTGAGGACTCCCCCTACGAAGGAGAGAGAAACCTCAGCCCCATTGACGTCAGCGAATCCCTCACCCGTGATCCCAATAAGTGCATTTTGTGCCGTCGCTGCGTCAGCGTTTGTAAGAATATTCAGACCACGTCCATTCTCGGTGCAGAAAACCGTGGCTTTGATACCCAAATTAGCCCCGCCTTTGGTTTGCCCATCGGCAACACCGCCTGTACCTTCTGCGGTCAGTGCGTGGTTGTTTGCCCCGTGGGTGCATTGAAGGAAACCAGCCATAAGAATCGTGTGATGCGTGCATTGGCAGACCCCAATAAGTATGTCGTTGTGCAGCCCGCTCCCGCTGTCCGTGTTGGCATCGCCGAGTGCTTCGGGATCCCTGCTGGCTCCTGTGAGACCGGAAAGCTGGCAGCAGCCCTGCGCCGCATGGGCTTTGATGATGTCTTTGACACCAACTGGGGTGCTGACCTCACCATTTTGGAAGAGGGCACCGAGTTCCTGGAGCGCTTCCGCAATGTGCTCTCCGGCGGCGATGCTACTCTGCCCATGATCACCTCCTGCTCTCCCGGCTGGATTCAGTTCATCGAGCATAACTTCCCCAATCAGCTCGATCACCTCTCCACCTGTAAGTCCCCGCATCAGATGTTCGGCGCTGTGGTCAAGAGCTTCTATGCAAAGAAGCTGGGCAAGAAGCCTGAAGATATGTATGTGGTTTCCATCATGCCCTGTACGGCAAAAAAGACCGAGTGTGCCCGTCCTGAAATGCAGAACGACGGTCATCCCAACGTCGATGCCGTTCTCACCACCCGTGAGCTGGGCGATCTCGTCAAGACCATGGGTATTGACTTCCTCTCCCTGCCGGAGGAGGATTTTGACGCACCTCTGGGCTACTCTACGGGCGCTGCCGATATCTTCGGTGTGACGGGCGGCGTTATGGAAGCGGCTCTGCGTACGGTTTATGAAATTATCACCGGCAGAGAACTGCCCTTCCCGAACCTGCACGTTTCTCCCATCGTGGGTCTGGAGCAGATTCGTGAAGCAACCATCAAGCTGGAAAACGTGAAGCCCGAGTGGGCAGCGGCCGAAGGCTTTGAGGTGAAGATTGCTGTCACCAGCGGCTATGATGGTGCCCGTAAGCTGATGAATGCGATTAAGGACGGAACCTCCCCCTATCACTTCATTGAGGTTATGGGATGTCCCGGCGGCTGTATCACCGGCGGTGGACAGCCTCGTCCCAAGGAGGATATCAACATCGTTCGTCAGAAGCGTATGGAAGCACTGTACGGAGAAGACGAGCGTAAGCTGGTTCGTAAGTCCCACGAGAATAAGTCTCTGATGGACTTCTATAAGGAGTGGGGCGGCCCCGGCTGTCATGCTTCCCACGAATACCTGCACACGCACTATGTCAAGCGTGGCAAGTACAATGAACTGACCAATGAAAATTTTGTCATTGAACAGTAAATGATTCAAAAAAACACCCACGGACGATTTTAAATCGCTCCGTGGGTGTTTTTTGTTAAGGATGATTTTCCTCGGCGTATCGTTTGATGGCGAGAAAGGAGGTGTCGCTGATGACGTGCTCCATGCGGCAGGCATCCTCTGTGGCGGTTTCCGCATCTACACCAAGGTGCATGAGAAGCTTGGTGAGTATGGTGTGCTTTTCGTATATGTTTTCTGCTATTGAGCGTCCGGAATCAGTGAGGGAGAGAGAGCCGGACTTATCGACCAGAACAAAGCCGCCGTTTTTTAAAAGTCCAATGGCACGGCTTACACTGGGCTTGCTGTAGCCCATGTGGTCGCTGACATCAACCGAGCGAACAACGCCCATTTTTTTGGAGAGGACATAGATGGTTTCAAGGTACATTTCGCCGGACTCGTGTAAATGCATAAAATCAACCTGCCTTTTCAATCAACTATATTCTTTATAGACTAACACAAAGGGGAGAAAGTTGCAAGAAAGGAATCTGTATGGTATGAAGCTTCGCAATTCTGGACAGGATTTTGAAAGAGAATCAGGAAGAGTTTGGATTAGTATTCTTTACTTTATAGAAGAATGTGGTAGAATAGAAAGCATATCATTTTGATGGAAGCCTATATTCGTGCATCAAAGGAGGCAAATGAATGCTCCCAATTACAGAACGAATGA
>CAYQRI010000084.1:0-7282 GCA_964420085.1 uncultured Ruminiclostridium sp. | reverse complement strand
CCGCTCTTTCCCACCGCTTTCTCCGGAGAAAGCGGTGCCCCGCCCGGGTAGGGCGGCATCCTCAGGCGGTCGCAGACCGCCGCCGTCCCCGCCCCGTGGGCGGGCAAGCCGCCGTCCCCGCCCGTGGCGGACGAAACGAACCACGTCGCCCTTGGGCACAAAAGTGCATTCACCCACAACCAATCGAACTCGAGATTAAAAGCGGGCTTCGCCCGCCCGCAGAGATTTATGACTTGCAAAAAGGGTATAATATGGATATAATTTAGGTCTGACATTCTGTATGGCTACCAAATGCTGGAAATTACCAACATTTTATCGAGTCCATGCGGAAAACCCAGCAAGAGGGAAGTGGAAGACCATGGCAAAAACCATTGCATTTGTCAATCAAAAGGGCGGCGTGGGTAAAACGACAAGCTGTGTCAATTTTGGCTCCTGCCTGCGTGCCGCAGGAAAAAAGGTGCTCGTCTGCGACTTTGACCCACAAGGTAACACCACCTCTGGCTTTGGCTTGGATAAAGGAACCGTATTCCCCACCATATACGATGTGCTCATCGGGGGTGCCGAACCCAAAACGGCAGTGCTCTCCACCCCATACGCCGATGTGCTGCCGTCCAATAAATCGCTCGCTGGCGCCTCCGTCGAGATGATCGGCATGGAGCGGCGAGAGTATCGGCTGAAGGATGCCTTGGACACGTTGTCGCAGGACTATGACTATATCCTCATCGACTGCCCGCCCTCGTTGGAGCTGCTTACGCTGAACTGCCTTTGTGCGGCAGACAGTATCTTGGTGCCTGTTCAGTGCGAATACTATGCCTTGGAGGGACTGAGCGATCTGCTCTCTACCCTACGCATTGTGAAGGGTCGCCTGAATCCGCAGATTGAGCTGGAAGGACTGCTGCTCACCATGTATGACGGGCGAACCAATCTGTCGATGCAGGTGGCGGAGCAGGTGAAGCGGCATTTCCCGGGAAAGGTGTTTGCGACGGTCATCCCACGCAATGTGCGGCTGTCCGAAGCGCCCAGCCACGGAAAGCCGGTGAACGCCTACGATCGGTCGTCCCGTGGTGCCGTGGCCTACGAACGACTGACGGAAGAATTTTTAAGCGAGTCACAATAAGGGAGGGGATTGTCCTATGGCGTTAGGGAGAGGACTGGATGCCCTGCTGGGAGACACCGCCCTATTCACCCAAGAGGGCGGCTCCGTACGGCTTCCCATCGCTGAGGTGGAGCCGGGGCTGAACCAGCCACGCAAGTATTTTGATGAAAAAAGTCTTGGGGAGCTGGCCGCTTCCATTGGGCAATACGGCATCATGCAGCCGCTGACGGTGCGTCGGCTTCGGTCGGGCACCTATCAAATCATTTCGGGCGAACGGCGGTGGAGAGCCGCCAAGCTGGCGGGACTTTCCGAGGTACCTGCCACGGTGATCGAGGCCGACGACCGCAAGGTGATGGAGCTTGGACTCATCGAAAACCTTCAGCGGGAGGATTTGAACCCCATGGAGGAGGCGGCAGGCTATCAGGCACTCATGCGGGACTATGGTCTGACGCAGGAGGAAACTGCCAAGCGTCTGGGCAAATCCCGCCCCGTGGTGGCGAATACGATGCGGCTTTTGGCACTTCCGCAGGAGGTGCAGGCACAGATCATACAAGGGACGCTGTCCGCCGGGCACGGCAGAGCCTTGCTTCCCTTGCAGGACGAAGTGCGACAGCTTGCGCTTTGTAAAGAAATTTTGGAAAAGGGCTATTCCGTGCGGGAGACCGAGGCCAGAGTGCATCATCTTCAGCAGGAAAAGACCGAGGAAGCCCCTGCGAATACACCCTATGCGGCACAGGCAACCCGTCTGACGGAAGCACTGGGCAGACGAGTGAGCATTTCGCCGGGAAAGAAAAAGGGAAAAATCGCCTTGGAATACTACAGTGAGGCGGATTTGGCATGGCTCATGACCGTCCTTGCCGCCTTGCCGGAACGAAAGGAGGGGGAAGCTTGAAGCAAGAGGAATCAAAGGAAACGGAGCTGCCCAAGGAAACCGAGGCACCGAAGGAAACCGAAGAAACCCTAGAGCAGGTCAAGCGGAGCCGCCCTGTGAAGGTATATTTAACGGTGTTATTTATTGCGGTACTGCTCCTGCTTGTGATGTCCTTCTTTATGCAGCAGCGAAGCCATCAGGCGTTGGAGGATATCACGGACTCCATGTCGGAACGGCAAACGCTGGTAGAGTTACAGCTCAAGAATCAGGACTTAACCTTTCAGGCCCAAAACCTGAAAAAAGAGGTGGACGGGCTGAAGGAAGCGGCAACCACGCACGAGAATCAGGCAAAGGCATTGGAATGGCTGCGTCAAATTGAAGCGGCATCGGAGGTTTCGCTGGAGGAAGCGAAGCGGCTGGTGGAAGCCTTCAAGGAGACAGGCTTGGAAAAGAGTTTGCCGACGGAATCTGTGGTGGAGGGTGCAACCTCACCAGCGGAGGACTATCGTAATTTGTATGCGACATTATTTTAACGAAGCGAGATAAAGAGAGAAGAAAACCAGTTGAGCTGTTTCACATGAAACAGCGAATTTTCATATGAGGAGAAGAAGTCATGTTAGATATCAAACGAATCAAGGAAAATCCCGATCAGGTGAAGGCAGGCCTGCACGCTAAGGAGGTCGATTGTGACCAGGAGATCGATCGGATTTTAGAGCTGGATCAAGTCCGCCGTGATATTATCTTCCAGAATGAACAGATGAAGGCAGAGCAGAATAAGGTGTCTAAGACCATTCCTCAGCTGAAAAAGGCAGGGGAGGACACGGCGTCTGTGTTCGCCCGCATGGGAGAATTGAAGGCAGAAATTGCAGCCAATGACGAAAAGCTCCGCACGGTAGAGGCAGAGTATCGTACCCTGATGCTCTCCCTGCCCAACCTGCCTGACGAGGATTTGAAGCCCGGCGGCAAGGAGAACAACGAGCCGCTGCGCTATTTCGGCGAGCCGCATACCTTCGACTTCGAGCCGCAGCATCATGTGGATTTGTGCAACGGTCTGGGTCTCATTGACTATACCCGTGGCGTGAAGCTGGCAGGCTCTGGGTTTTGGATGTACCGTGGCATGGGCGCCCGTCTGGAATGGGCCTTGCTGAACTATTTCATGGATACGCATTTGGCAGACGGCTATGAATTTGTGCTGCCGCCGCATATGCTGGAGTATCAGTGCGGCGAGACCGCCGGTCAGTTCCCCAAGTTTGCGGACGAGGTCTATAAAATTCAGAACCCCACGGATGACCGTACCCATTATATGCTCCCGACGGCTGAGGCCGCCTTGGCAAGCATCTATCGTGACGAGATTCTCACCGAGGCAGATTTGCCCAAGAAGCTGTTTGCGTATACGCCCTGCTTCCGCCGTGAGGCAGGCTCCGCCCGTGCTGAGGAGCGTGGCATGGTGCGTGGTCACCAGTTTAACAAGGTGGAGATGTTCCAGTTCACCCGTCCGGAGGACTCCGACGAGGCCTTTGACGAGCTGGTGAGTAAGGCAGAGAATTTGGTGAAGGGCTTGGGCTTCCACTTCCGCACCGTGAAGCTCGCTGCGGGGGACTGTTCTGCTTCTATGGCACGCACCTATGATATTGAGATCCAGATTCCGTCCATGGCAGGCTATAAGGAGGTTTCCTCCGTATCGAATGCACGGGACTATCAGGCAAGACGAGGCAATATGCGCTTCCGCCGTGAGAGCACGGGCAAGCCTGAGTTCCTGCATACGCTCAACGGCTCTGGCTTGGCAACGAGCCGTATCTTCCCTGCGATGGTAGAGCAGAATCAGCTCAAGGATGGCAGCGTGAAGGTGCCCGAGGTTTTGCAAAAGTATCTAGGCGGCCTAGAAGTCATTTCCAAAGGCGGCTGAGAGCCGCTTCTAATTCGGGAATGCGACGTTTGGGATAAAATTTACTGATGTTCCCGGTATTTAGTGGATTGGAAATCAACTCCCCCCTTGGGAGTTTTCTCTATACAGAAAGGAGAAGGTCATGGAACCTGAAAAGCGACCGGAGGAAGAAACGGAACAGATGGAGCCGCACGAGGAAAAGAAACCCTACGAGCCGTATTCCAAAAAGACCCGCCTTCTGGCGTGGGGCGGGGTTGCGTTCATGGTCTTTCTCGTGATTATGTACACCTATTCCTTGGCATCAGGGAAGATTATGGCCTGGTAGCGGGCGAAGCCCGCTTTTAATCTCGAGATCGTTTGGTTGTGATTGAATGCACGATTGCGCCCAAGGGGGGAGTTGTGCGTTTTGTCCGCCTGCTGCGGCGGGGACGGCGGGCAAAGCCCGCTTTTAATTCGAGTTCGCACCTTTGAGGTTTAATGGGCTTATATCCCGGTATCAAGTGGGATTCTCCCGCCCACGGGCGGGGACGACGGCGGTCTGCGACCGCCTAAGGGTTTCGCCCTACCCGGGCGGGGGTTGTCCGCTTTCTCTGGAGAAAGCAGACGGAAAGAGCAGCAAGGGGTGCGCCCCTTGCATCCCCGTGGGAGAATTTGTCGTCGCTCTCGCTCCTCTGCTTGACTCTGTGCCACAGTGGAAACGGTAATGCCACAGAACACAATAAGCGGTGCCAAGATTTGGTTTCTGTATTTTTGTGGCAAATGTCAAAATTGAATTTGGCGTGCGAGAAACCCTTTCCTATCGTGGTTCTAACGACACGCTAGGAAGATAATTGCGATGGGAACGATTTTCTGGCACCTCAAATCCAGTCAAAAAATAATTTGCAAAATACAGTATCCAAATCTGGGAACAACGAAAGGGCGGTATAGAAAGCCTACCGTTTCCTCTGTGGCACAGAGCCAAATCGGAGGAGCGGAAGCGACGACTCAATTGCTCCGGGGATGCAAGGGGTCGCAACCCCTTGCCGCTCTTTCTCAAGGCTTTCTCCACCGAAGTGCGAAACCGTCGTGAGCAGCAAGCTAAGACACGGAGCGGAACAACAATCATAAAAAAAGAATTTTTTTATGATTGTTGTGCAGTCGTAGTGGCTTAGAATGCGTAGCGAACAGGTGTAGCATGACACTGGAGAAAGCCTTGCCCCGCCCGGGTAGGGCGAAATCCTCAGGCGGTCGCAGACCGCCGTCGTCCCCGCCGCAGCGGGCGGAGAAAACCCACTTCATACTGGGAATATCAGTTGATTGAATCCAAAAGGAAAGAAAGGTGAGGTCATGGCTATGACAAAGGAACATAACATTCTATTGGAGGACGGTCTGCGCCGTTTAGGACTTGCCCCCGACCGGCAGGCACTGGAACGACTCTCCCTCTATTGCGACCGCCTTCTCGAAAAAAATCAGGTGATGAATCTCACCGCCATTACAGAGGAAGCGGAGGTTGTCTCGCTCCACTTTCTGGATAGTGCCGCACTCCTGCCCTCAAAAGCATTGAACGGGAAACGTATTCTCGACGTAGGCACCGGTGCGGGCTTCCCCGGCGTTGTGCTCAAAATCCTAGACCCAAGCATTCAGCTGACCTTGATGGATACCTTGGGCAAGCGTGTCGATTGGCTGCGGGAGCTTTGCGACGAGCTGGGTCTTTCCGAGGTGACCTGCGTCAAGGCACGGGCAGAGGAGCTTGCGCTGACCGACGAGTATCGGGAACAGTTTGACGTGGTTGTGTCCCGTGCCGTGGCGGCCATGCCTGTACTGGCAGAGCTGTGCATCCCTTATGTCAAGGTCGGCGGTTTATTTATGGCGATGAAAAGCAACAAAACCGATGAGGAAATCGACGCAGCGACGGAGGGGATTCAGATTTTGGGCGGCGAAACACCCTTTGTTATGGATTATCTCCTGCCCGATACGGAGATTTATCACCGTATCGTCACGGTTTTTAAAAAGCATCCAACCCCTGCGGGATACCCTCGCAAGTGGTCTAAGATAAAGGAAGCAAAAATTTAGTATCTTTGCACAAAAATAGTTGTAAAATTCATGACTTTATGCTATGATGAAGCAGAAGTTTCAGGAGGAATGGCAGTGGGCAACGTAATCGTCATGACATCCGGAAAGGGCGGGACCGGAAAAACAGCGCTCACAGGCGGTCTGGGAACCGCACTCGCCCTTTTGGGGCGTAAGGTTCTCTGCATCGATGCCGACGTCGGCTTGCGGAATCTGGATATCACCTTGGGGATGTCCGATGCCGCCCTGATGGATTTTAGCGATGTGATTTCCGGGCGGTGCGCACTGCACCGTGCGGTAGCCCCTCACCCAACTGTTAGCAATCTGTATCTTCTCACAGCACCGCTTGCCCTGCCGGAGGACTTCTCTGGGGAAAGCGGCTTTCGTACGCTCCTCAAGCAGGCACGAGAGCAATACGACGAAATCCTCATCGATGCCCCCGCCGGGGTGGGAGAGGGCTTCCGTCTGGCGATTTGCGATGCCGATCGTGTCCTCGTTGTGGCAACCAGTGACCCGTCCTCCCTGCGGGATGCCGGACGGGTGGTATATGCACTTTCTCAGGTTCCCACAGTTCATCTTGTGGTGAATCGAGTGAGAGGTCGTATCCTGCGTCGGCTCGGCACCACCATTGACGATGCTATGGATGCCGTCGGTCTGCCCCTGTTGGGGCTGGTGCCGGAGGATATGCAGGTCATTTTGGCGGCTGGCAGCGGAAAGGCTCTGCTTGGCGTTTCAGAGCGCGGTGCAGCACAGGCCTATCAAAATATCGCACGAAGGCTGCGGGGAGAAAGCGTCCCCCTTATGCGGATACGTTGAAATAGAAGGGCATTCCCCAATAGAATTAGGAGTCGTGCAGATCGTTCTGCATGACGCAGCGAAAGGATGAGCCATATGAATATCGCTTTAATGAGCCATGACCACAAGAAAGAGCTGATGGTGCAATTTTGCATTGCATACTGTGGCGTTCTGTCCAAACACACAGTCTGTGCGACAAACACCACAGGTCGTCTTGTCGCAGAAGCCACCGGCTTACCCGTCCGTTTGTTTTTGTCGCACGCCCATGGGGGCAGCCAGCAGATCGGGGCACGGATTGCCTACAACGAAATCGACATGGTTTTGTTCTTCTCCGACCCTCAGACCAGTGACTTAGACATGGATCTCAAGTACATCAACCAGATGTGTGACCAGTACAATATCCCCTTTGCGACCAATGCCGCCACCGCAGAAATCCTGATCCACGGCTTGGAGCGGGGCGATTTGGATTGGAGAGAAATTGTCAATCCCTCTCTGAAGCCCGTCACGGTGTGACCGACTTCAGGTGCTAGACACAAGGCGATGACCCAACGCCCCTGGCTCCTCTCATGGGGAAGTCAGGGGCGTT
>CAYQRI010000083.1:0-7426 GCA_964420085.1 uncultured Ruminiclostridium sp. | reverse complement strand
AGAAACGGAGGCGGTAACCCTTGAGATGCAGATTGAGCGGCAGCGTCGTCGCAGATGAAGACCTGTGGCTATACGATTATTTTGAAATCCCGGCATTCTCCCCCCAAACGGTGCGGGATGCCATCGACAAGAACCCCGAAGGTGAGACCTTGACCCTTGAAATCAACTCAAACGGCGGCAGTGTGTTCGCCGGGTTCGAGATGTACAGTGTCTTGCAAATCGCCGACTGCCACACTGTGGCAGAAATTCAGTCCATTGCCGCTTCGGCGGCGACCACCGTCATGCTGGGCTGCAAGGAAGTGGTTGCTTCACCCGTGGCACAGGTGATGATTCATCTCCCGTCCTGCGTGACGGTCGGGGATGCCCCCACACATGAAGGCAGCATCGCCGTATTAAACTCCATCACAAAATCCATCCTCAACGGCTATGCCCTCAAATGCGGCAAGAAAAGCAATCGGAATGAGCTGGAACGGCTGATGACCACCAGCACTTGGATGACGGCACAGGAGGCCATGGGGCTGGGGCTTGTAGACAAAGTCCTTGGCAGCGAGGCCATCGATCCAAGAAATTTTGTGAACTGCGGCTATATGGGCAGCTTGGATGCAAGCTCGATGCGTCGAGAGTATGCCCGTCTGGTCGCCGAAGGGAAAGCCCCGGCAAGAAACGGGATCACACCACCGACGGTGCCAGATTCGGGCACCGAGCTTGCCCGCCTGCGGGCGGCACTGAAGCTCGAACAATACAGATTTTGAAGGAGAACGACCATGACAGAAACCACCAGACAGAAGTACATGGATGCGATGAGCCGACGGGCTGACCTCATCCAGCAGGCAGAAGCCGCCTTTGACGGCGGAAGCATCGAAAACGGTATCAAGCTGACGGATGATGCAAAAGCCTTGAATGCCGAAATTGCCGGGTATCAGACACTCATGGCAGAGGAAGCCCGCTTTGCCGATGGACACCCGGCCCCCACAGACCACGAAGATGCGGAAAGAGCCGCCGAAACTATGCACACCTTTTTGAACGGCGGCACCATTACCTTTTCAGCCGAAGAAGTGCGGAATGCATTCGGAGTGAAAAACAGCACTACGCTGGCAACGGGCAGCATCGTCGCCCCCTCCCGTGTCGGAATGCTCCACGACAACCTCTCTGCGCCCTGCTCCATCCTTGACCAAGTCTTTGTGCAGGATTTGACAGGGTGCAGCGCCGTGACGGAACCCATCGTCTGGGCGGAACAGGAGGCGCAGGCGGGTACCATTGCAAGTCAAGCCGGTACGGCACGCACCGCCTCTGACCCCACCTTCAAGAATGCCAAGCTGCAGCCCTATGAGCTGAACGTCACTTCCTTTGTTGACCGCAACCTTTCCCGACTCTCTCCCGTTGCCTATGAGGAAAAGGTGCGATCCCTTGCGCTGCAGGCGTTGCGCCGCAAGTGTGCAAGCCTGATCTTTAACGGCGATGGACAGGCATCCCCACAGATGTACGGCATCAAAAACGCTAAGACAACGGATAACACCGCCCTTTTTAAAACGGTGCCTGTTTCTGCCATCTCTGCAGGTTTTTTGGATGACCTTGTATTTGCTGTCGGCAGCGATGAAGAAACCATGGGCTCCTGCCGTCTGTGGCTTACCAAGGCAGACCTTAAGGCGATCGGTAAGCTGCGAAACAGTGACGATCAGCGTATTTACGAGGTCGTGTCGGATGCGGCCAACCCCAATATCGGTCGCATTGTAGACGGCGGACTGATTATCCCGTATTGCATCTCCTCCGCCCTGACCGCCCTCTCTACCGCCACACAGGGTACCGCCGCCATCCAGCACATGGTTTACGGCGACCCCATGCAGTATGAGATGGGACTCTTTGGCTCCTATTCCATTCGCATCGACGAGAGCGTCAAGTCCATCGAGCGGATGAATGCCATCCTGGGCGATGTGACGGTCGGCGGCAACGTCATCGGCAAGGATGCCTTTGCGATCGGCACGCTCCCGGCGAAAGCCTGATGCCGCCCCTGATTCTATCCGACGTAAAACTATACTGTCGGATTGACGGTAACCACGAGGATGAGCTAATTGCCAGCTTGATGGAGGCAGCCGCCGCCTATTTAGAGGGAGCTGGGATTTCTGCTGACTACGCAGACTTGCCGATTTACCAGCTCGCCATGAAGGCGTATGTCCTCCACTACTATGACCATCGTGGCATTACGGAGCCTGCCGCCGCACATGATGTGCCCGGCTTACGAAATGCGATCACGCAGCTGAAGCTCATCGCTGAAAGCGAACGGATTGTAGGGGGTGGCGGCGATGCTTGATGCTGGGAAGCTGAACCGCAGGGCGGAAATCTGGAAAAATGGGTTGTCTGCCACCAAGGACGACTTGGGGCAGTATGCACAGGAGGACAGGCTGGTTGCTACCGTCTGGTGCGGTGTCACGCCCCAGACCGGCAGTCTGCTGTCTGGGAGGGCTGCTGATACGCAGCTCTCCCGCACGACACACAAGGTCGTGATTCGCTACCGACCAGGCGTGACCCCAGATATGTGGCTGGTGATTGAGGGGCAACGGTATGAAATCCTCTATATCTTAGACCCCTATCTCGGTCATGTGTCTTTAGAACTATTTTGTGAGGTGAAGAAATAATGGGAAGTCTCGTGGAATTTGATGTATCAGAAGCGACGGAGCTTACTCAAAAAATGATGCACATGGTAGTGAAATATTACCCAAAAGAAGCAAAGAACTTTATGAACCGACAGGGAACAAAGCTGAAAAGACTCACCAAGGATACATATCGGGAATACACAGAAAAAAGAACCGGAACCCTTTTGAAGGGTGTGAAAAAACGACCAGCCCATAAGTATAAAGGCGAGTGGCAGGTGCGTATTGTCAATACCGCAACGGATGAAAAAAACAAGAATTATTCAGGTGCTATCGAACGCGGGCATCCAGTGTTTTCGCACGGGAAAGAGACCGATTTCTACGCAGATGGTAGATATCCGGCTACTCATGCTAAGAATAGGTTTAGAAGGCAGTTTTTTTCAGAAGTTGACGATTTCGTAGACCAGTTGATTGAAAAAGGTCTCGATTTATGAGCCATCTGATTGACACCATGCGGGCGGTTTCGGAGCTTGTGGAACGGGTGCTTGGTGAGCCGCCTACCACGAAGGATATTGTGGAAGGGGCGAAACGCCCCTGTACCTTTGTGCAGCCCTATGACATCCAAGAGACGCACACCGAAACGATACATGAGGAAAGCTACAAAATAGACATTATCCGCTTTGCAGAGCTTTCCTACAAGGGCTATCTTTCGCTTTTGCAGACGCAGAGGGTGCTGTCGGAGGCTCTCAGTGCGCCGATTCAGACACAGGAGGGGGACTACATCGACCCCGGAGAGGTGGAAGCCACCATCCATCGGGCGGATATGGTGCTGGTCGTTTCCTTCCGTGTCGAATTGATTTCTATTGTATCGCCCGATTCCGACGCAGAACCCATGGACACCATACACATCATAGAAAGGACTGATTAAATGGGTTTACCTACCATCAACGTAACGTTTAAAAAGCTGGCAAACACAGCGCAAGCACGCTCTATGCGTGGGGTGCTTTGCATCGTGGTGCAGGACAGCACCGTCACGACGTTTGACCACAAAACCTATACAACGCTGGAGGAGGTCGGTAAGACCGACTACACGACCGCAAACTATGACAGCATCGCCCGTGCGTTTGCCGCATCGCCCTACAAGGTCATCGTCGTCCGCATCGGCACCAGCGGCACCATTGCAGACGCAGAAGCGATTTTGGACACGCTGTCCTATAACTGGCTTTGCGCCGTGCCGACCACGCTGCAGGGCGGCATTGTAACCTACGTCAAGAAAATCAACACTGCAAGCCGTGTGCGGAAGGTCAAGGCACTGGTCGCCGGTCAGACGGGTGTTGACGATGCCCACATTGTCAACGTTGCAAACACGACCGTTACGCTGGCTGGTGCGAGTACTACCTTGGCTATTGCGCTCTATCTGCCACGGCTTGCCGCTGTGCTGGCAGCTTGCCCGATGACCGAAAGCGTCGCCTATTACGCTTTGTCCGACCTTGACGATGTCTCCGCCGTTGCTGACGTTGGAGCGTCCATTGATGCGGGCAATCTTTGTCTATTCAAGGACGACGACACCATTCGGGTTGCCCGTGGGGTCAATACCCTACAGACGCTCGTCGGCGACGCAACGGAGCCGATGAAGAAAATCGCCGTTGTGGAAGCGATGGATCTCATCCAAGAAGATATCATCCGCACATTCAAAACGTCCTATCTCGGAAAAATGAAGAACACCCTTGACAATCAGGCGTTGTTTATCTCCAACGTGACGGACTATTTCCGCACGCTTGCTGACGAAGGTATTTTGTACGCAGACAAAGACCCTGCGGTTATGATCGACGTTCCTGCCATGCGTGCGGCGTGGAAAAGTATTGGTGTGGATGTGACTGGTCTGACGGATGCACAGGTAAAGCGGAAGCCATTTCGCAGTCAGATTTTTGTGTCTGCCTGCATCTGCATCTTGGATGCAATGGAAGACCTGAATTTTGACATCACCATGAGCGACTAAAGGGAGGTACTATGGCTGGATTTGATAAAAATAAGGTCATGCGTGGCACATTCGGCAAGGTCTGGCTGGACGATGAACGGCTTGCCAGCATCAAAAAGTTTGAAGCGAAGGTGTCCATTGACTATGAGGATATGGAGATTAACGGGCTGCTTGCCACGCAAAAACGAATGCTTGGCTACAGCATCGCCGGCACGATGACCCTGTATAAATACGATTCATTCGTCATGAAAAAATACAAAGAGGCACTGCGGACAGGGGTGACCCCGAATCTGAAGCTGGTCGCTGCGTTGGATGACCCGGCGGCACTGGGGGCGGAGCGCATTTCGCTGAGCGATGTGCAGCTGGATGAAATTATGCTGATGAGCTTTGAGAACAAAACCTTGCTGGAGGAAGAAGTCCCCTTCACTGCTGGCGGCTTTGACGTGATTGACGAAATCTAAAGGAGAATCCCATGGAAAAGCATAAGAAATTAGCCCTGCAAGACCTGATTGCCAAGAAGATGCAGCGAGAGCAGGACAAAACCGAATACAAGCCCGTGTACATCGATGAGCTCGGCGGAAGTATCTTGGTCAAGAAAATCCCCGTCCTGCGTGTTATGGAAATGATGGATGCCAGAACGGATGACTCTATGGTATCCAATGTCGAATTCAACGTGGATTTGGCATATGCCGCTTGCGATATCTTTCACGAAAAAGAGCTGCAGGAAGCCTTTCGTGCCGCTGAGCCGACCGACGTTGTTTTGGCTGTTTTGGATGATAACATCGGTGCGCTAAGCGATATCTGCGCTGCAATCCTGTCTTTTTACGGGCTGGCAGATGACATCACCAAGACCCTAAAAAACTGATCAGGGGTGATGATGACCTTGCCGTCATCGCCCACTACATTAACAGGGGGCACACATTAGAAGAAATGCTCGGGCTTTCTTCGTTGGAGCGTGCATTCTTTTTAGCGGCATGGGAAGTGGAGGTGGAAACGTACTTTGGCGAAGAAGAACGTTAATATCCTTCTTAGCCTGAAGGATATGTTTACCCCCAAGCTGAAGGGCACTACAGCCGAAATCCGCAAGCAAAAGAGGGAAATTAACGCTGCAAGCAAGGTAATCAAAGGCTATGCCACAAATGCGAACAACCGCTTTAAGTCTGTGATGGGCACTGCCGGTCGGCTTGCCCGCACGGTTGTCACGCTCGGCGGTGTCATTTCCGTTGCAGGTATCAGCACCTTTGCCATCAAGGCGGAGGAGGGCTTTAACGAGGCACGAGAGGCAGAAACCAAGCTGGCTGCTGTCCTGCAAAATGTCCCGGATATCATTGCTAAGGGGGCAGGCGCTGCCGACGCTGCCAAGGAACGGCTGGTCGCCTATACAGACGCCTTGGAGCGTAGCGGTGTGATTGCCGGGGACGTGTCCATTGCAGGCTTGCAGCAGCTCGGCACCTTTCAGCTGACGGAAGCGTCCCTCAAGAAATTAACCCCGGGCATGGCAGATTTGCTTGCCCAGCAGAAGGGGGTAAACGCAACCCAAGCCGATGCCGTCAGCATTGGCAATCTCGTCGGCAAAGCCATGACGGGACAGACAGGCGCACTTTCCAAGGCTGGTATCATCATGACAGACTATCAAAAGCAGGTCATGACCTCCGGCACGGAAATGGAACGTGCCGCTATGCTGGCGGAGATTTTAAAGCAGAACGTCGGCGGGGTGAACGAAGCCCTTGCCAAAACGGATGCCGGTAAGGCTGCCCAAGCTGCCAACCTGCTAGGGCAGGCTACGGACATCATCGGCGGGAAAATTGCGCAGATCAAAGGAAAATTTGCAGAGCTTGTCACAGATAATCTGCCGGAGCTGGAGTCAGCGGCCACGGCGACGGCGGACGGCATCGGCAGTGCCTTTGACTGGTTGTCCGGCTGGATTGACACGCATAAAGAGCAAATTTCCAATGCGTGTACAACCATACAAACTGTGGGGAAAACGACGTTTGATATCGTGAGCGGTGCGGTCAAATTCTTTATGGACCATTCCAGCTTGTTGATTCCTGTCCTTGCTGGGGTGGTTGGTGGCTTTGTGGCGTTTAATGTCCTATCTACTATTATCCCGCTTGTCACCACCATGACAACCGTTATCAAGGGAGCTGCTGCTGCAGGCGGTATCATGAATGCGGTGATGGCGGCAAACCCATTTATTTTGATTGCTGCAGCAATCGCTGCTGTGATCGCCGTGATTGCCCTTTTAATCCTTAATTTCGATAAGGTGAAGGCAGTCGCCGCAACCGTGTTTGGGGCAATGAAAAACTTTGTTCTGACGCTGAAGGATGCGTTTGTTTCGAGTTTCCAGCAGATTCGGGACGCCATAGTCGGGGCGTTTGATTATGTCAAGAACAAGGTCAAAGCTGTGTTTGACTGGTTTTATGACAAAATTAAGTGGGTTATCGACGGGGCCAAGAAAATTGGTGATGCGCTTGGATTTGGTGGCGGCGGTAGCGACGATGGCGGTAGTGGCGGCGGCGGGCAACCAAGATACCCGCCGTACGGCGGTAAAGCCCTTGGCACCCCCTACTTCAAGGGCGGTCTGACGCACATCAACGAAGGCGGGCGTGGTGAAATTGTGGACTTGCCGAATGGCACCCGCATTATCCCACATGACGTGGCCAAGAAGCAGGGTGGCGGGACGCAGGTCGTTGTCAATGTCACCGTGCAGGGTAACGTCATTGGGAACAAGGCGTACATGGAAGAAACTGGTAACTATGTGGCAACCAAGGTCATCAAGGCACTGGAGGTGGTGTGACCTTCCAAGCAGACGGAAAACCGCCCCTCGGGTGAGGGGCGGTTGGTCAGCGGATATCCAGCT
>CAYQRI010000082.1:0-7563 GCA_964420085.1 uncultured Ruminiclostridium sp. | reverse complement strand
AGTGGCTGATATCTCGATGCAGCTCGTTCACATAATACCCCTTTTGTCGGATGAATTCCGTCATGGCGTGGGCAATGGCGACCGAACGGTGGTGCCCGCCCGTGCAGCCGATGGCGATGACGAGGGAGGATTTTCCCTCCTCCAGATATTGGGGAAGCAGGAAGGAGAGCAGTTCTTCTAAGTGGCGCAAAAACTCGTTGGTCTGCCGATAGCCGAAGAGGAAGGAGCGGACGGCATCCTCCAAGCCGGTACATTCCTTTAGGTCAGAAATATAATAGGGGTTGGGGAGAAAGCGGACATCAAAGACCAAGTCGGCATCCACGGGGATGCCGTGCTTGAAGCCGAACGAGGTGACGGAAACGGACATCGCCTCACCTGCGGTCTCCATGCCGAACAGGCGGAGCAGCTCGCCCCGAAACTTGGAGAGATTCAGCCCCGTGGAGTTGAGGACGAGGTCAGCCCGATGCCGCACCGGCTCGAGTGCCATACGTTCCAGTTTAACCGCTTCGGTCAGGGGATAGCCCTGGCGGGTGAGGGGATGGGTGTGTCGGGTTTCCTTATAGCGGTTGATGATGATTTCGTCGGAGGCCTCCACGAACAGAAGGCGATAATTGAGCGCCATAGCGGAGAGGGCGTCGAGCGCTTGAAACAGCTCGTCGAAGGTCTGTCCGCCCCGAATATCCGTCACGAGCGCCACACGGCTATATTTGCCCGTTCCGGAGCCGGCCATACAGATTTCAGCGAAGTTGGTGAGGAGAGCCACGGGCAGATTATCCACACAATAGAAGCCTAAATCCTCTAAAAAGGAAGCTGCCGAGCTTTTTCCTGCACCGGAAAGCCCCGAAATGATGATGAAGTCCATGAGATACCCCCTTTGAAAAATTTGGAATAAAATGTTGAACACAGTATAACAAACAATGCAAGTCCCTGCAAGTGTGGCTTGCAAATCGAGTCCAAATAGGCTACACTTTCCATGGAAGCAAACGGAATGACAGAGAAACGAAAGGAGTCAAACCATGGAGCATATCCAATATCAATGCCCAAAATGCGGCAACATGAGCTATGAAAATGACCAGTTTCAAGCCACGGGCGGAAACTTTGCGAAGATTTTTGATGTACAAAACAAAAAATTTATTACGATCAGCTGCACCCGCTGCGGCTACACCGAGCTATACCGCAGTCAGACCTCCGATGGCTGGAACGTCCTAGACTTCCTCATGGGCTGACGGTAGTCTAGGGTCATTCAGGAATAAAAGACACGCCCTTGGTGACAGCGCAGCTGTCACCAAGGGCGATAAGTGGGGTTTACGGGGTGTTGTTTTTGGGGTCCTGCTTCACAGAATTGGCGGCATCCTGAATGGATTCACCGATATCCTCCGCAGCATGACCAATGGCACGTCCGGTGTCCTCTGCACCCTCTGCCAGATCCTCGCCGGCGTTTTCTGCACCGTTTAGGGTATCCTCTCCCGCTTGGGCGAGGTCACGCCCGGCATCCTTTAAATCGTCACCGGGGGTTTCCTCTTCCGAGCCAAAGCCGCGTACATTGCCGTTTTCACCGGCATAGTAAGCGCTGTCGTTTGTGTCCTCGATGGGACCACGAGAGTCGTTCTCCTGTGTCTTAGTCCAATCCTGAGAGGCGGCATTGGTACCCATGCCGCCGTTATTTTGGGCAGTACCGCTGCCACAACCGACGGCAGACAGACAGAGTGTGAGGACGAGAGCGGCGGTTAAAAATTTGTGAACCATACGTTCCCTCCGTTGCTTCGACACCACAGACACCGCAAATGATAAAAGGTGTGTCGGTGGGTCGGAATCATATACTTGCGGTCTTATTGCCGCAAGCGTAGTATGTGCAGCGTTTTGGCGAATACAAGAGAAAGAAAAAACCAAAAAACCCAGCGATTTATTTTTGATTAAAAAACATAACTGTGTGCCAAAGTCACAGAAAAAAACAAAAGGAATGGATATAATACAGCCATATCATAAAGCATAAGCGAAAAGCAAACCATAGATACCACATTTTGAAAGGAGATCATCAATATGGAACTGAAGGGTAGTAAGACAGAGCTGAACCTGATGGAGGCTTTTGCCGGCGAGAGCCAGGCACGGAACAAATACACCTATTATGCAAGCCAGGCGCGCAAGGATGGCTATGAGCAGATTGCTGCTTTCTTTGAGGAGACCGCCGGCAACGAAAAGGAACACGCCAAGCTGTGGTTCAAGGAACTGGGCGGCATCGGCACCACCGCAGAGAACCTGATGGCTGCTGCCGAGGGTGAGCATGAGGAATGGACCTCTATGTATAAGCGTATGGCAGAGGAGGCTCGTGAAGAAGGCTTCCACCGCATCGCCGATATGTTCCATGGCGTGGGCGAGATTGAGAAGTCCCACTATGAGCGGTATCTGAAGCTTCTGGAGAATATGGAAAGCCAGGAGGTCTTTAAGAAGGCCGCCGTTAAGGTTTGGTACTGCCGCAACTGCGGACATTTGGAGTATGGCGATGAGGCACCCGCAGAATGCCCCGTCTGCGCACATCCTCAGTCCTTCTTCGAGATCAAGGCTGAAAACTACTAAGCAAACAACTGTCGCATCAAAAAGCCGCACACCGGTAAGGATGCGTTCCAAAACGGCAGCTATGACAAGTGTCATAGCTGCCGTTTTTCGTAGGATAGCCATGCTTTGGTTGCAAGAAGCATTTGCCCATGGTATCATCAGAATGAATAGAAGCTGAGAGGTGCGGAGGAACTAAGGATGTGCAAAAAATTAAACTTCAGATATGCAGAACGAAAAGACACGGCGCTCATTTTGCGTTTTGTAAAAGAACTCGCTGCATACGAAAAAATGTTGGATGAAGTGATCGGGGATGAAGCAACACTTGAAGAATGGATTTTTGACAGACAGAAAGCAGAAGTGATTTTCGCCTGCGTGGATCAGAAAGAAATTGGATTTGCTCTGTTTTTTCATAATTTTTCGACCTTTTTAGGTAGGGCGGGTTTGTATTTGGAGGATTTGTATGTTTTACCGGAATACAGAGGAAATGGATATGGTAAGGATATTTTAAAGAAGCTTGCATCCATTGCGGTGGAGCGCAAGTGTGGTCGCTTAGAATGGTGGTGCCTTGATTGGAACAAACCGAGCATTGAGTTTTATCTATCATTGGGCGCTGAACCAATGTCTGATTGGACAGTGTATAGACTTTCCGGTGATACATTAACTAAACTGGCGGAGTAACCTATTATTTTAAGAAACACTAGAATGCAGAAACAATTTTTATAGATCACCTTCGCCGCTTACAGACAAGTATCCGAATGGCAGAAGGAAGGCGGTGTGCCTGATGATGAAACAATCTGCAAAAGAAACTGAAAATTTGGGCGGTTTTATATGAACCCCGCCTTGACAAGTCCAGTCCTCTGCCCGTATAATGAGAACCTGATAGAGGTGCGGTTTTTATGAGTACCCCCCACCCAACGGTCAGGTCACCAAGGGGAGGAAAGGAAACACTGCCGAAGGGTTCGTCCTATGCCTGATGGGAGAATGCCTGGGCCTGCAGAGAATATCTGCTGGACTGCCATTGGTATATTCGCTTGCCCCATGGTTTGGACAAGCGGCATGGAGTGCTATCATGGTTACTTTGTGGAACAGCATCTTGTGGCTGTGTTCCTCCGTCTGCCATGAGTCCCATTCGGATTCATGGTTTTTTTCATAGAAAAAGACAACGGGGAACCGTCGGTTGTGATGTTCTAAAAACACGCCGCAGAAGCGGCGATCCAAAAATTTACACGAAAAGAGGAACCCACACATGAAGAAGATTCTTGCACTGACTCTGGCTCTTGTGATGGCCCTGGCACTGTGTGCCTGCGGCGGTCAGAAGACAGAAAACAAGCCTGAAGGCGGCGATACCGCTGCTGCGGTAACCGGCGTCGAGGACGGCGTTCTGACCGTTGCTATGGAGTGCAACTATGCACCCTATAACTGGTCTCAGCCCACCGACGAAAACGGCGCTGTCGCCATTAAGGACTCCTCCGACTTTGCCAATGGCTATGATGTCATGATGGCAAAAAAGCTCTGTGAAGCCAACGGCTGGGAGCTGGAAATCGTCCGTCTGGATTGGGACTCCTTGGTTCCCGCCGTGCAGGCCGGCACCGTGGATGCCGTCATCGCCGGTCAGTCTATGACGCCCGACCGTGCCGAGCAGGTCGATTTCGCAGGTCCCTACCTGTATGCTACCATCGTTTGCCTGGCTAAGTCCGACAGCGAGCTGGCAAACGCAAAGGGCATCAGCGAGCTGAAGGGCACCGCCACCAGCCAGATCGGTACCATTTGGTATGATACCTGCCTGCCTCAGGTTAAGGGCGCACAGATTCAGCCTGCTGCTGAGTCCGCTCCCGCTATGCTGATGGCACTGGAATCTGGCACCGTCGACTTCGTCTGCACCGATATGCCCACCGCACAGGGTGCTCTCGTTGCCTATCCCGACCTGAAGCTGCTGGACTTTGCAGGTACCGAAGACGGCTTCGAGGTCTCCGACGAGGATATCAACATCGGTATCTCTGTCAAGAAGGGCAACACCGAGCTGAAGGATAAGCTGGATGCTGTCCTCTCTAAGATGACCGCTGACGACTTCAATGCAATGATGGCAGACGCCACCAAGATTCAGCCCATCGGAGGCTAAGTCCTGCAGAGCTGCCGATTCTCTGCCGTTTTGAAATCCGTGCAACCTTAGGTGGGGGGAGCATTGCTCTCCCCACTTTTTTGTGGCTTTCTCAATTTTTGGACTCCATGCAATCAAGAAAGAAAGGAACGTGTTTATTGTGGATAAGTTGATCCAGCTCGGCGCCGATATGGTCAAGCTTTGGGATAAATATTCCGGAATGTACCTCAATGGCATTTGGAATACCCTCCTGCTTGCGGTCATCGCCACCATCATCGGCTGCATCATCGGCTTTGCCTGCGGTATTTTGCAGACGATCCCCTATTCCAAGACCGACTCGCTCGTGAAGCGATTCTTCCTCAAGCTCATTCGTGTCATTGTTCGTATTTATGTGGAGGTTTTCCGTGGTACCCCCATGATTTTGCAGGCGGTCTTTATCTTCTTCGGCCTGCCCTACGTCACGGATGGTGCCATGAAGTTTACCAGTATGTGGGCGGTTGCTATTTTGGTGGTTTCCATCAATACCGGTGCCTACATGGCAGAGTCTGTGCGTGGCGGTATCATCTCTGTTGACCCCGGCCAGACAGAGGGCGCAAAGGCCATTGGTATGACTCATTTCCAGACCATGATCCACGTCATCCTGCCGCAGGCCGCCCGCAATATTTTGCCCCAGATCGGCAATAACTTCATCATCAATATTAAGGATACCTCCGTCATGTTTATCATCGGCTTTACGGAGTTCTTTGCCACCCATAAGGCGGTGGTCGGCGCCAGCTATCTCTATTTCCCCTCCGCCAGCATTGAAATGATCGGCTACCTGACCATGACCCTCATTGCCTCCTTCCTGCTCCGCCGTTTGGAGAAGGTGATGGATGGCTCCGACAGCTACGAGCTGGCACAGGTGGATTCGCTCACCATGTCCGCCGGTACCTATAATCATCCCGATAAGGGCAGTCCCTTCGATGAGCGCAACCCCGAAGCGGTCAAAAGTATGCTGCGTGAGGAGCTGCGTCGGGAGGGCGAACGAGAGGAAGCCCGCCGAGAGGGCAAACGAGCGGAGTCTCGCCGTGAAAACAGCTTAGGCGAGAGTGACGCTTCCGACGAGGGCGAAGGAGGCTACTGACATGGACGAAATGATTCTGCAAATCCAGCACCTGTCAAAATCCTTTGGCAAGCATGAGGTGCTAAAAGACATCGACTTCACCGTGAAGAAGGGCGATGTGACCTCCATCATCGGGGCATCCGGCTCCGGTAAATCTACCCTGCTTCGCTGCGTCAATCTGTTGGAAATCCCGACAAGCGGCGAGGTTGGCTTCCATGGGGAAAATATTTTAAAGTGTAAGGGCGGTGCCGCCGCCTATCGTGCGAAGGTCGGCATGGTGTTCCAGTCCTTTAACCTATTTAATAATATGACTGTCCTGCAAAACTGCATCGTGGGACAAACCAAGGTGCTGAAAAAGTCCAAGGACGAGGCCGAGGCGCTTGCGATGAAATATCTGACCAAGGTCGGCATGGCACCCTATGTGCGGGCGAAGCCCCGTCAGCTCTCCGGCGGACAGAAGCAGCGTGTCGCCATCGCCCGTGCGCTGGCAATGGACCCCGAGCTTTTGCTCTTTGATGAACCGACCTCCGCACTTGATCCGGAAATGGTCGGCGAGGTACTTGCTGTCATGCGTGACCTTGCCGCAGAGGGTCTGACGATGCTGGTGGTGACGCACGAAATGGCGTTTGCCCGTGACGTGTCCAATCATGTGGTCTTTATGCGGGACGGCGTGATTTGGGAGGAAGGCTCCCCCAAGCAAATTTTTGTGGAGCCGCAAAAGAGCGAAACCCGAGAGTTCCTGTCTCGTTTTATGGAGCGATGAAGGGCTTTGTGCGGTATCCTCTTTCTTTCTGAAGTGATAGGAAAATAAACAAAAAAGGAGCCTGTCGGCAGTCGTCCGACAGGCTCCTATTTTCTTCCCCATCCTTTCCGTTTCTATTGACGAGTCTTCCCCAGAAAACGTGGAAATGTTTTCCATATAGTGTTCTATACTATAGCCACAATCTGCTTGTCCGCAGAGTAAATCATCAAAAAAGGATGGGATGGCTATGCGTAAACAGCTACATAGACGAGGCGGTCGGGATATCGCCATCGATTTGGGAACAAGCTCCGTGCTGGTGGCAGGGGCAGGACGGGGCGTATTTTTAGAGGAACCGTCCGTCGTTGCGGTTGACCGACAGAGCGGACGGGTGCTCGCCGTAGGCGAGGTGGCTCGGCAGATGCTCGGACGCACCCCGGGGGATTTGGTGGCGATCCGTCCCTTGCGGGAGGGCGTGATTACGGATTATACGGTCGCACAGGCGATGCTGCGTCATTTTTTGCAAAAGGCGGTTTCGGGTCGGTTGCTGAAGCCCCGTGTTTTGCTGTGTGTGCCTTCGGGTGTGACAGAGGTGGAGGAACGGGCGGTGGTGGATGCAGGCTTGCAATCCGGTGCCCGACAGGTTTATTTGATGGAAGAACCATTGGCGGCGGCGCTGGGTGCCGGTATTGATATTTACAGACCAGAAGGGCATATGGTGGTGGATATCGGCGGTGGCACGACGGATTTGGCGGTGGTCGCACTGGGCGGTGTGGTAACGGCAAGCTGTCTCCGCTTTGCGGGGGACAGCTTCGACCGAGCCTTGGTGGACTATGTTCTGCAAAAGCATGATCTTTTGTTGGGGCTGCGTACCGCAACCGAGCTAAAGGAGCGGATTGGCTGCATTGCGCCGAGCAAAAAGGGAGAGACTCTACCCGTCAAGGGGCGGTGTCTCTCCACGGGTCTGCCGTATGAAATTACGTTATCGGCGGAGGAGACCGCCGAGGCCTTTGCGGCTACGGCGGAGCACATTGTTTGTGCGGTGCGAGAGGTTTTGGAGCGCACACCGCC
>CAYQRI010000081.1:0-7599 GCA_964420085.1 uncultured Ruminiclostridium sp. | reverse complement strand
CGGCGGCTGAGAGCCGCTTCTAATTCGAGTTCGTACCGTTGGGGTTTAATGGGCTTATGTTCCCGGTATGAAGTGGTGCTTCGCCCCTGCGGGGGCGGGGACGGGGGTTGCGGCGACTGCGGTCGCCGGGGGATGTCGCCCTACCCGGGCGGGGGTTGTCCGCTTTCTCTCCTGTCACGCCTCGCACGTCTCGCTTGTCGCTGCTCTAAGCCCCTACGACTGCACAGAAAGCTGCGAAAATCCCCTGCGGGGCTTTCCTCCGCTTTCTGCTCCGCTTCGGGTCTTAGCCAGCGGCGAGACGGCTCGGACGCTTCGATGTAGAAAGCCTTGCCCCGCCCGGGTAGGGCGAAACCCTCAGGCGACCGAAGGTCGCCGTCGTCCCCCGCCGTGCGGGGTAATCCCACGTCCCCGCCGCAGCGGGCGGAGAAAACCCACTGAATACCGGGAACATCAGTATATTGAATATCAAACATCGCATTCACGAATTAAAAGCGGGCTTCGCCCGCCTTGGGCGCAAAAGTTTATTCAACCACAACCAAACGAACTCGAGATTAACAGCGGGCTTCGCCCGCCTTTTTGAATCATTACCCTCCCCATTGGGAGGTCTACGAGGTGACCTTATGTTGCAAATCAAACGCTTGCCCGTCGGGCAGATTGGAACCAACTGCTATATCTTGGAAGACCCCGACACCAAACAGTGTCTCGTCATCGATCCAGGTGACCAAGCTGGCGATATCGACGCCGCCATTCGTGCCGATGGCATGACCCTGACCATGATCCTCATCACCCACGGACACTTCGACCACGTTCTGGCCGTGCCCGGTCTCCTAGGTCGCTGGCCGGGTATCCCCGTCTACGTCCACGAAAAGGAAGTCAACTGGAATCAGCAGGGCGATCAGTATATGCTCCTTGCTCCCGTCGATACCATCAAAACCGTCAAGGACGGCGACAAAATCCCCTTCGCAGGCACCTCTATCTCCGTCCTGCATACCCCCGGTCACTCCCTCGGCTCCGTGACCTATCAGGTGGGTGATGTCCTGTTCTGCGGCGATACCCTCTTTGCCGGCTCCTGTGGCAGAACCGACTTCGCAGGCGGCAGCTTCCCACAAATTTTGCGCTCCCTGAAACGCCTCGTTTCCTTGGAGGGCAACCTGCGTGTCTGCCCCGGACATGAGGGTACCTCCTCCCTCGATGTCGAACGTGTCCATAACCCCTACGTCCAGCAGGCACTCAAATGAAGCTCTTTTTTGTCGGTCATGCGGAAAAATATGCCGTCGAGCAAACCATGCTTACCCTCTTTCCCGAAGAACGTCCCACCTATCCACGCTGTCTGCCCGGGGAGGACAACGAATTGGAGCTGTCCCTCACCCCTGTAGGGGATGCGATGACCGCAACCGCTGTTCTGCGTCGGGATAACCAAACCGTTTCCCATACCGAGCGGATGCCCTTGTCAGAGCTTGCACAGTCCGACAGCGTGGAGGGTATTCGACAGCGGCGGCGGCTCCTGCAACGTGCCTTTTATCTCGCCGCAATCGACTGTCTTGGAACCGAACCACCTTGGGGAATGCTCTCCGGGGTGCGTCCCGTGAAGCTCCCCACACGTTTTATGGAAGAAGGCGGCACCCCGCAGGAAGCGGAGGAAATGCTCCGTGACCGCTATCGGGTCTCCCCTGTTCGCCGTCGGCTTGCTATGGACTGTGCAAAGCAAAGCTTACAAGTGAAGCGCTCACTTCACCCCAATGACATTTCACTCTATGTCGGCATCCCCTTTTGTCCGACACGCTGCGCCTATTGCTCCTTTATCTCCGCCTCTGGTACCGCCAATCGGCTCATCCCCGCCTACCTGACCGCCCTGCTTGCCGAAATCAAACAGGCAGGGGCGACGGTGCGTGCTGCCGGAAAACGGATCCGTTCGGTTTACATCGGCGGCGGTACCCCCACCACCCTAGAGGCGGATGACCTCAAGACCCTGCTCGCCGCCCTAAACGAAGCCTTCCCCTTGGAACACGGCGTGGAATTCACCGTGGAGGCAGGCAGACCCGATACCATCACAAAGGAAAAGCTACAGGCCATTTGGACAGGCGGCGGCAACCGTATTTCCATCAACCCGCAGACCATGTCCGATGCCGTTTTGCAGGCGATTGGTCGCAGCCACTCTGCCGACGATATCCGTGCCGCCTATGCCCTCGCACGGGACGTATTTCCCGGGGCAATCAATATGGACCTCATCGCCGGTCTCCCCCTCGATACTCTGGCAGGCTTTCAGGCTACTCTGGGCGAAGTCATTGAGATGCAGCCTGAAAATATCACCGTCCATACCCTCTCCCGCAAAAAGGGTGCCCGTCTGCGAGAGGAAGAAACCGCCGTCCCCGCAGGAGATACGGTGGCACAAATGCTCTCCTTTGCGTGGGAGACCCTGCGGGATGCCGACTATCTGCCCTATTATCTCTATCGTCAGAAGTTTATGTCCGGCTCGTTTGAGAATGTGGGCTGGTGCAAGCCGGGCATGGAAAATGTGTACAACATCTGTATGATGGAGGAGCTGCACACGGTGCTTTCCCTCGGGGCGGGCGGGGTGACGAAGGTCATCGAGGGTGGGACGGTGCGCCGTCTGGCGAACCCGAAGTATCCACAGGAATATTTACGGGATTTGGAACGTATCCTAGCGGCGGGCAAAGCCCGCTGTTAATTCGAGTTCGTAGCTTTGGGGTTCAATTGACTTATGTTCCCGGTATCAAGTGGTACTTACCGCCACGGGCGGGGACGGGGGACGACGGCGGTCTGCGACCGCCTGAGGGTTTCGCCCTACCCGGGCGGGGCAAGGCTTTCTCCAGAGAAAGCCTTGAGAAAGAGCGGCAAGGGCTGCGGCCCTTGCATCCCTGGAGTGATTAAGCCGTCGCTCTCGCTCCTCCGCCTGACCCTGTGCCACAGAAGAAACGGTAGTGCCACAGAACCCAGTTTTTCGTGCCCAGATTTGGTTGCTGTATTTTTGTGGCAAATGTCAAAATTGAATTTGGCGTGCGAAAAACTCTTTTTCATCGTGGTTCGAACGACCCGCTAGAAATAGAATCGCAGTGTAAAAGGATTGCTCGCACCTCAAATCCAGTTATTATATCATTTACAAAACACAGAAACCAAATCAGGGAACCACGAACGGGCGGTACAGAAAGCCGAACGTGTCCACTGCGCCACAAACCCAAGCGGAGGAGCGGCAGCGACGACTTAATCATCCACGGGGATACAAGGGGATCGCAATCCCCTTGCCGCTCTTTCCCACCGCTTTCTACGGAGAAAGCGGTGCCCCGTCCGGGTAGGACACCCCGCCCGGGTAGGGCGGAACCCTCAGGCGACCGAAGGTCGCCGTCGTCCCCCGCCGTGCGGGGGCGTAATAGAGTGTGACCCATATCATAGAAAATAACCAAAGGAGGCAGTATGATGGCATACAAGCTTGAAGAAATTAACCGCCAGATCCGTCTGGATGTGAAGGGCTTTTTGGAGGAATCCGATGCACAATACGCCCAAAAAGTCGCAGCCGCCACCGATACCATTCTCAATAACCTGAAAAATAGCCCCATCGTTCTGCTGTCCGGTCCCTCCGGCTCCGGCAAAACTACAACTGCACTCAAAATCGAAGAAGAACTCGAAAAACGGGGCGTGCAGAGCCATACCATCTCCATGGACAACTACTTCAAAACCCTCAACCCCAAAACCGCACCCCGTACCCCCGAGGGCGGTTACGACTTCGAATCCCCCCTCTGTATGGATATGGAATTGCTCAACTACCACTTCGCCGCCCTCTCTCGTGGCGAAACCATTCAGGTGCCACGCTTCGAGTTCGCCCGGCAAATGCGGAACGATGCCCTTGCCGTGCCCCTCAGGCTCGGGAAAAATGAGGTCGCCATTTTTGAAGGCATTCACGCCCTCAACGACGACTGCGCCGGACGAAATCCAGCTGCTACCGGGCTTTATATCTCCGCCCGCTCCGATATTTTAGAGGGCGATGCCCTCCGCTTTAAGGGAACCTGGATGCGTTTGACAAGACGTGTCGTGCGGGATTATAATTTCCGTGGCACCGACGCCGCCGATACCTTGGATATGTGGGCGAATGTCCGTCGGGGCGAAAAGCTCTATATCTCCCCCTTTAAACACAGAGCCAAGTTTATCTTCGACTCTGCCTTTCCCTATGAGGTCTCCGTCATGAAAAACTTCGCCGTGCCCATCTTCGAAGCCATTCCCCGGGAAAATCCACGGCGGACAGAGCTTCTTGAACTGATTGAGACCTTTAGGCACTTCGAGCCCATCGACCCCGCCCTTGTGGCACCCGCCTCCCTCCTGCGTGAGTTCATTGGCGGCGGTATTTATGATTATACCTGAGGGCTTGCCCTCGTTGGCGGCTGCTGCCGCCTCCAGCATATTAGGATCAAGCAGGACAGCGCCTTCCCTTTGCTGTGCCCAAGCAACACACCTCTGCTTTGGGAAAGCGTGTGTCCATGAAGAAAGGATGTCAAGCAACTATGTCTGAATGTACCCACGATTGCAGCTCCTGCGGCTCCTCCTGTGAGCACGTCGATGAAAAAGACCTCATCGCACCCCTCAATAAGGATTCCTCCATCAAGCACGTCTATGCCGTGATGTCCGGTAAGGGCGGCGTCGGCAAAAGCTCCGTCACCGCCAGTCTCGCTGCCGCTATGGCAAAAAAGGGCTATAAGGTCGGTGTCATGGATGCCGATATCACCGGTCCCTCCATCCCCACCGCCTTCGGACTCGATACCCGTGCTGTGGGCGACGGCGAAAGTATCCTCCCCGAGCTGACTGCCACCGGCATCAAGGTCATCTCTCTCAACCTCCTGCTCGAAAATAAGGAAGACCCTGTCATTTGGCGCGGCTCCCTGCTGGGCGGCGTCGTCAAGCAGTTCTGGAGCGATGTCCGCTGGGGTGACCTCGACTATATGTTCATTGATATGCCCCCTGGAACGGGTGACGTGCCCCTGACCGTCTTTCAGGCCATTCCCATTGACGGAATCGTGGTCGTTACCGCACCGCAGGACTTGGTCTCCCTCATCGTCACCAAGGCGGTGAAGATGGCCGAGATGATGCATAAGCCCATTTTGGGTCTGGTAGAGAACTATAGCTACTTCCAGTGTCCCAGCTGCAATGAAAAGCATGATATCTTCGGCAAAAGCAACATCGAGCAGATTGCCGCAGAGCATCAGCTCAAGGTGCTGGCTCAGATCCCCATGGACCCCGCTATGGCAGAAGCCATGGATCAGGGCGCCGTGGAGAGCATGGAGCACAACTACTTGGATGTGGTTGCCGATGAAATCATAGCAAAAGACCAGCAGTAATCAAAAACGGACAGGGGAAAGGGGGATGCCCCTTGCTCCTGTCCGTTTTTCGTAGCGATAAACGAGGCTATCATTTTCCTACATCTGAAAGGAGGGCTGCTTCTGTGAAGCTGATTTCGTGGAACGTCAACGGGCTGCGTGCCTGTATCAAAAAGGAGTTTATGACATCCTTTCAAACGCTGGATGCCGATATTTTCTGCTTGCAGGAAACCAAGCTCCAGCATCACGCCGGACAAATTGACTTAGAATTGCCCGGGTATCATCAATTTTGGAACAGTGCCGAGAAAAAAGGCTATTCCGGCACCGCCATTTTTACAAAGGAAGAACCGCTCACTGTGACGTATGGCTTCGGTGCAGAGCTGCACAACCACGAGGGACGGATCATCACCGCCGAATATCCCACCTTCTATTTGGTCTGCTGCTATACCCCCAATGCACAGGACGGCCTGAAACGGCTCGACTACCGTATGACCTGGGAGGACGATTTTCGACAGTATCTCTGTGAATTGGACGCAAAAAAGCCGGTCATTCTCTGCGGAGATTTGAATGTGGCGCATCAGGAAATCGACCTGAAAAACCCCAAAGCCAACCGCAAGAATCCCGGCTTTACCGACGAGGAACGAGGCAAGCTTTCCGCTCTGCTCGACGCTGGCTTCGTCGATAGCTTCCGCACCCTTTACCCCGATCTGGAGGGGGCATATTCTTGGTGGAGCTATCGCTTCCATGCAAGAGAAAAAAATGCAGGGTGGCGGATCGACTATTTTTTGGTTTCCGAAAAGCTCAAAGACCGCATCCGGGGCGCCGCCATTCACAGCGAGATTTTCGGCAGTGATCACTGCCCCGTAGAGCTGATCTTAGAGAATTAGTATTTCCGTAAGACCAAAACAGCATTTCCGTCATTCTGAGCGAAGCGAAGAAGCCTGCGGCGCAGCACGCCCCTGCCCTATCGAATTTCATTGAAGAAATCCTGCAATAGCGCCGCACACGCCGGCTCTAAAATATGACCCACGATCTTGGGGTGATGTCGGAAATTTTCCTCAAATAAATTCAAAATCGAACCGCAGGCACCAAAGCCTGCGTCCTTCGCCCCGTAATAGACCTCCGGAATGCGAGCGGAAATAATCCCGCCTGCACACATCGGGCACGGCTCCAGCGTGACATACAGTCTCGCCCCCAAAAGCCGCCAATCACCCACCGTGCGGCAGGCATCCGCAATCGCTTCCAATTCGGCGTGAGAAAGAGCTGACTGCTTTTCCTCACGCCGATTGCGTCCCCTGCCGATGATTGCCCCGTCCCGTACAATCACACACCCCACAGGCACCTCTCCAGCGCTATACGCCTCCTGTGCCAAGCGAAGCGCCTCCTGCATATACTTCTCGTGCTCCATGCTCTTTGCTCCCTTTCTCCGTACATTGTCCCTATTGTATCCAAAAACTTGGACGGTGGCAAGCGTAGATGGAGGATGGGGCAGCTATGCTTCGTCAGGTTCCGTCTCTCCAAGGAGCATGGAGGTCAGAAGATCCCAAAAGGTGAGCAGATCGACAAAGTCGCAAGGCTCGGAAGGCTCACAAGCGTCACAAGATTCGCAAGGCTCACAAGATTCGCAAGGCTCACAAGATTCGCAAGGCTCGCAGGACACACAAGGGGTACAGCCTTGGCACGGCTCACACGGTGCGCTGGCTTCGTCCTGAGGCGTGGGAGAGCACGCCGTACAAAACAAGGAAGGGCAGCGAAGCGTCATCGTCAGCCGGCGTGGCGTGTACCCGTGCAGGGCGAAAACCGCCAAAGAGACCGTAGCGGTGCGGTCAGGGCAATCGCTCACCAGAATAGACTGGAGGATATAGCCCGGTAAAAAGGCTTTTTGATGGATCAAACTGCCGTATTCATCGTAGACCTGAAGGACTTCATTGCTTTTTTGCAGACCGCTCAACAGAAAGCCCCTGGAAAGAGCGGTGACGGTGGTTAGACACAAGGGAGAGCGTGGACAGAGACAGGTGGCCATTCCGCTTGCCAAGGAAAGGGAAAAGACCTTGTTTCGCCAGAGCAGCAGCAGGGCATCTGCCTCGTAGTCATAGGACAGAGAGGATACCACGCCGCCGCCCTGACAACTGCGGGGAAGTGACAGGTAGTCCGTTTCACAAAATTGAGCGTCCAGACGATAAAGTCGCTGTGCGGTGTCGCCTGCCCAGAAGCAGCCCCGTTTCTGGTCGTAGCAGAGAGAGCGGTATGGCCGCACAAGTGAATAGCTGCACTG
>CAYQRI010000080.1:0-8093 GCA_964420085.1 uncultured Ruminiclostridium sp. | reverse complement strand
CGTTGCACACTTGAAAGATATTGCTTCATTTTATCCAGAGCCCCCTGCTGAAGAAAGCTGTCAATCAGAGATAAATGATGCCGCATATCGTGACGATACAAAAGCGATTGTTCCTGAGAAGCACGCAACGCATTGAGCTGTCCCTTTGCCGCTTCCATCTGCAAATTCAAAGCAGCCTGCTCCTTTTGCATTTCCTCCACCTCCCGTGTACGGCGAAAGATACGCAGCAACAATGAATATACCCCCAAAGCACAGATGAATAGGATTAAGCGCATCGGCTCCGAGGTGGCGTCATAATTATATTTTCCAATGGTGTATATCAGAATATTGTAGCCGATGGGAACCAGACAAAATTGCGCCGTTTCACTGGCAGAAAGCTGCTGCATCACATAGGAAAAGTCCTTTTGCATAAATTTCAAAAGAAGCAGCAGGATAAAAATACAGGATAGCACCACCATCAACAGCTCGGGCTGGGCCTTGATCGAAAACCATCTCACCAGCAGCAAATTGACCAGTGCAGGCGGGTAGCTGAGAAAAATCATAGTCAGCAGCGCAAACAGCACCTTAATCGTACCTCGTCGTGAGACCACACAAAAAATCACCACCAAAGGCAGATGCACCAAAAGCGGATACAGCGCCACGAAGGATTTTCCCAGCCACAGTATCATAACAACGCTCTCCACAACCATCAGAAGCATAGAGACAACATATAAACTTCGCCTGCCTCTTGGGAGCTGCAAGGGATGTATATCCAAAAGGAGGGTCATACCAATGATGGCAAAAACCAAAATTATCACAGCATAAATTATTTTTACAATCATGCTAAGCTCCCCGCACTATTCTTTATATTATTACATTACGATCCAGTCTATATTGTACCATATAGCACTCTGTTTTTCCAGCAAATTCTCACCTTGCTGTGGTTTAGGATTAGTAGCGTTACATTTTTTGTAGAACTTTCCATATTTTGAGAATGTTGTGTTGAATTTAGTTGAATCATGGGGTAAAATAGTATAGTATCTTCAAAGTAAATTCAACCAAATCAATTCCCTAACCACTTATGTGAACAGTGCCGCTTAGGTTACGGAGTTTTATAAAAGCTATAAAGGGAGTTTAAGCCATATGATAACAGTTGCAAACACCGGCGCGCAGGCCGTTACCTATATGCTTGACGAGTATCTGACGTGCAGAAGCGTGGAAGGGACACTGTTCTGGTTGACCGAGGATATCCAGTGGATTGGAACCGGTGCCAACGAAGAAGCGTTCTGTAAAGAGGATTTGCGAAACATTCTGCTTTTGGAGACAGAGATTACACCTAATCCCTTCCAAGTCGAATACTTCACCTGCCAAGAAACAAAAATTAACGAGCATACATCCAGCGTTTTCTCCAAGCTTAAAGTCTTGGAAACTGCCGTCAGCATTGTAAAGATGGAGATTCGGATTAGCTTTGTTTGCCGTAAGGAAGAGGACAGCTATAAAATTTGTGCACTCCATGCGTCTGTTGCAAATCCATATCAGAAGGAGAACGAATTCTTCCCGATTTCCTTTGCGCAGGACAAATTACAGGCGTTGGAAAAGAAATATGCACAGGCAAATGACGAGATTCTCCGAATTTATCACTGCATACCGGGTGCCGTTTTCCGCTGTCGTTCTGATGCCGATTGGACTGTTATTTTTGCAAACGACGGTCTGTTTCGTTTTCTTGGCTACACCCGGGAAGAATTTGAGACCTTGTATCATAACAAGATGTCCGCCGTCATCCATCCGGACGATAAACACAATATAGTTGAGAAAATGTCCCGCCAGCTGGAGCACGGCACCATGGTGCAAAACGAAAATCGCATCCTCTGCAAGGACGGAATCGTCAAGTGGATTTCGATAACCGGTGAGCTGGTAACCGAACCCAATAATCAAAATTCCGTTTATTTCATTTTTGTTGATATTACAGAGCAAAAGGAGGCACAAAAGCAGCTGATTGCATCCGAGCAAAAACTGCGAAATGTGCTAAACAACATCCCTGGTGGTATTGTGGAGCTGAAACAAGAAAATAACGTACTGATTCCCACCTATATCAGTGACGGTTGGTGCGCCATGATGGGTGACACGAAAGAAAATCTCATGAAGCTCTATCAAGAAAACAGCTTAATAGGCGTTCATCCTGACGATTTAGACCGAGTCGCCAAGCGTATGGAGCTTGCCCTACAAACCGGAACACTGTATAATCAATCCTATCGCCTCAGGAATATGAAGGGCGAATATCACTGGGTCAATAATCGGGGAAGCTTTAGCAAGGACAGCAACGGCACCAGCATTTATTCCGCAGTTTATATCGATATAACCGCAGAAATGAAGGCAAAGGAACAGCAGAAAGAAACAGAAGCTAAGCTGTTCACTGCCATGGAACACGCCAACCTTATGTATTGGGAGTATGACATTGCCACCGATTTATGCATCAATGGCTTCAAATCCATCCGAGACCTTGGAATGCCGGAGTATATGCCAAACTATCCTGAATGCGCAATAGAAAGCGGCTTTATCCATCCGGACAGTGCCACTGCGTTCAGATTGCTGCACCAAAAGCTGAAAGCCGGCATCCCTTCCGTCGAGCTTGACATAAAGGTCTGTGCCGCAGGCGGTCAGGTTGAATGGAAAAAGGTGAAATACACCACCATCTACAATGAATTTGGCGCACCCATCCATGCACTTGGCACCAGCGAAGATATCACACAGCAAAAAAATGCCGAGGAGCGATACCGTCAAGCAGAACGGTATCGAAACGTCTTAGATACCAAATCCGTGGGTTCCTTCCGCCTGAATTTAACGCAAAACCTCTGCGGCGAGGGGCATAGCAGATGCGAGAAAATCCTGAAATTTCAAGATGCCAAAACTGTGGACAGCTTTTTTGATTATATCTTTGCAAACTATATAGAATCGGACTCTTTGGACGAGGCGCAACGCAAATTTGGGAGAATCCCTCTGCTCGAAGCCTTCCGACGTGGGCAAAGCTCCGTAAGCAGTGAGCATCGCTACATCACCGAGACCGGCGAAATTATGTGGTTTCATACCACAGCCGAAATCATGAAGAACCCGGAAAACGGCGATGTTGAAGCCATTATTTATGCGGCTGATATCAGCGAACATAAAAACGTAGAAACACTGGTACGTGGTGTTGTGGCAACCGAATTTGATTTTATCACGCAGCTGAACGCCAATACAGGCAGCTATTCCATGTACATACAAAACAAAGACAATCTTCAGCTTCCTACCCTGTCCGGTGACGACTATTACCAAAAAAATGCAGAGTTTATCGATCTGTATGTTGTAGATGAGCAAAAGGAAATCTGCTTACAGGAATCCAAGATAGAGTCTATGGTAGATCGTTTGGAGCGCGAAGGTGATTATTATACCTATTACCAAGCCAAAAATCCGGACGGCACCATCAGACAAAAGAAACTTCACGTTTTTTACAGTGACAAAGAAACGAAAATCATCTGCATTGTGCGAACAGATATTACACAGGATTTGGAGCAGCAGCAACGAAAAAATGATATGTTAAAGGATGCCGTTGCCTTAGCCGAACGTGCCAATCAAGCAAAAACCATGTTTCTTTCTCGTATGTCGCATGATATTCGCACCCCCATGAATGCCATCATCGGCATGACAGAGCTTGCAAAACAGGATATCCATCATCCCGATAAGGTGATGGAAAGTCTTTCCATCATCGATTCCTCCTCTCAGCATCTTATGCGGATGATTAACGACATTCTGGATATGTCTCAAATCGAAAGCGGCAACCTCACCCTGACAAAGGAAAGCTTTGACTGTGCAACAGAATGCCAAACTGTTTCCAGAATGGCACAGGTCATGTTCCATGAAAAAGGACAGCATTTTTCTCTGGAACAGCAGCTCACCCACACTCACTTTTTCGGTGATATTGTGCGTATCAAACGCATCCTGATTAACCTACTGAACAATGCCTCTAAGTTTACACCCGTTGGCGGAAAAATCAAGCTGTCTGTTGAAGAAACTGCGTCCGCAAACCCCAACGTTTCCCTGCTCATCATTTCTGTCTCTGACAGCGGCTGCGGCATCCCCCAGAATGCCATTGATGCCATCTTCCAGCCCTTCTATCAAGTAAACACAACGATGGGCAGCAGCGGAACGGGGCTTGGTCTTTCCATTGTAAAAAGCATTGTGGAAGCAAAGGGCGGTACCATCGGCGTAAAAAGCACGCTGGGAAAAGGCTCCACCTTTACCATCGTACTCCCCCTCAAACCGGTTCCGAAAAGCGAAATCACTGCCCCTGAACCAAACAATGCGCAGAATGAAACCGTTGACTTCTCCAACTTGAGAATCCTGCTTATAGAAGACCATCCGATCAATACACTGGTTGCAAAACGCTTGCTGGAAACCTTCAGTGCTACCATTGATACCGCCGCCAATGGCGCCATTGGCTACGATATGTTTATAGCAAGCGCAGAGCAGCAGTATAATCTGATTTTTATGGATATCCAAATGCCGGTCATGAATGGCTACGAAGCCACAAAGGCCATTCGCAGCAGCCCTCATCCACAGGCCTCTACCATTCCGATTATTGCTATGACGGCCAATGCCTATGCAGAGGATGTGAAAAAGAGCCTCGACAGTGGCATGAATGCACATTTGGCAAAACCCATTTCTATCCAAGCCATCAAAAAGACAATGAAAAGCATACCATCCTTAGCTGACTGAATCCAAAGCACTGCCGTTTGTGCAAGCTTTACTTGCCCCCCTTGTCATGCAAGAAAAATTTTGCATGACAAGGGGTTTTTCAGCTTTCGATGCATCCCTGTGCTATCCCTTACGCCAGTCTCTTCCCTGCTGGCTCAATGCAGACTTTCGCTATGACTCACCTCAAACCGAACCCGTTTTCCTCGTGCCACTACGGAGCTTTTTTACAAGCTTGACAAGCTCATACCACAGCACCGATGCTGCGCCAAGGACGAACACGATAAGAAGCTGCTCCCCGCTCAGTGGAGCCAGCTTCAAATAGACGGAAAGCGGCGTATAGAGAATGAGCGCAAGCAAAACAAGCGTTCCAAGATTGACCGCCCACATCACACGGTCGCCAAGGAGCCGCTTGGCAGAATGGTATGCGAAGTCGTGATCGGAGCTGTTCACCTGCACCAAGAACAGGTTTGCCACCATAATAATGGCAAGCCCCATTGCGCGGGCAACCGATGACAGATCTGGATGATTGGTCAGTGTCACGAAGTATGTGCCAAAGGATGCCGCAAACACAAACAGCCCTTGCAGGATGCTTTTGAAAAGCAGCTGACCCGTCAGCAATTTCTCTTTTGGGTTGCGTGGATGGCGATTCATGATATCGGTCTCCGCCGGCTGACGCTCCAATACAATGGAGCAAGTCGGGTCGATCAGCACCTCTAAGAGCACAACGTGCAGTGGCAGCAGCAGCAAGGCCGTCGGTTCAATGCCCATAAAGGGCGCAAGAAGAGATGCAAAGGCAATGGGAATATGAATTGTAAACACATACCCCACCGCCTTGCGAATGTTGTCATAGATGCGGCGTCCGTCCCGAACGGTCTCGACAATGGTGGTGAAATTATCATCCATTAAAATCAGGTCGGCAGCTTCACGGGCTACCTCACTTCCGTGCTTCCCCATAGCAATGCCGATATCAGCGTATTTTAATGCCGGTGCGTCATTGACTCCATCTCCTGTCATGGCGACAATTTCTCCGTTTTCCTGAAACGCCTTCACAATACGCATTTTATGCTCAGGAATGACACGAGAGAAAATCGACACCGTTTTCACTGCCTCACGCAGTTCGTCCTCGCTCATGCTGTCCAGCATCTCACCGGTTATGATAGACTCACTGCCGGGAATCCCAATCCGCTTGGCAATGGCGGATGCTGTGATGCCGTTGTCACCGGTAATCATAACCACACGGATTCCTGCACGATTGCAGACGGCAATATCGCTCTTTACTCCTTCACGGGGAGGATCTGCAAGGCCGACTAGGCCCAGCAGTGTGAGTCGGCAGTCGGTGAGGGATGCCGGAATCGCAGCTTCACTTTCCGGCTTTGCGGCGGCAATCGCAATGACACGCAGCCCCCGTGAGGAAAGGCGCTGCAGCTCTGCTTCTGTGGCAATGCGGGCCTCCTCCGTTTGGTTACAGAGGGTTAAAATGCGTTCGGGACTACCCTTAGCGGCAATGATAAGTTCACCGTCCTTACGCCAAACATGCCCCATCATTTTCAGTTCGTTGGTAAAGGCATATTCAGTGATAAATTCACGGGCAAACAGAGCTTCCTTGGTTAGTCCATGCTCCTCGCAGCAGCGGAGCATCGCTTTTTCCATGGGGTCATAGGCTTCGGTCTCGCAGCCCAAGCCCATTGTTTCTACAAGCGTCTGTTCCGTCCCGTTGTGCGTCCAGATTTCCTGCACTGTCATCTGATTCATGGTGATGGTGCCAGTCTTATCTACACAAAGCACAGAAACCGCTCCGAGTGTCTCCACGCTGGGCAGCTTGCGTACCAACGAATGTTTCTTTGCCAGCCTCCATGCCCCCATAGAAAGGAACACGGTCAAAATAACAGGAAATTCCTCAGGAATCATCGCCATAGCCAACGTCACACCTGAGAGAATGCTCTCAATCAGTCGATCCGTAAAGCTATGGTCAGGAATATTGAACCAAGTAAAAATACCCACCAGAGCAAAGAGCACCCCGGCAATGACGGCACAGGTCTTCACCAGCTTACCCGTCTGTTTTTGCAGCGGAGTCGTCTCCTGCTTCGTGGCAGCAATCCCCAATCCGATTTTTCCATAGGCAGTCTCGGCTCCAATTTTTTCTACAAGCACCGTGCCGGTGCCCTGTGTGACCAGCGTGCCGGCATAACAGGCATCCTTACGCCAATACTCCCCTGCCGACTCTGTGCGCTCTAGGCTTCCCGCAGGAGCTTTCCAAACGCCCTCCGACTCCCCAGTCAGAGAGGATTCATCCACGCACAAATCCGCACATCGGAGCAGCACGCCATCTGCCGGTATCTTCACGCCCTCGCAGATCAGCATCTGATCGCCTGGCACAAGATCAACACTTGCAATTTCCTGCTCCTCTCCGTCACGGATGACGGTGATATGCGGTGCTGACAAATCCTTTAAGGCCTGCAGGGTTTGATCCGTTTTCCATCCCTGAATCACATCGATGCCGATGATTCCCACCACAAAAATGAGCATGATTGCCCCATCTCGTGGTTCACCGAGAATAAAATAAATAATTGCAGCGACAATCAGCAGCAAAAACATCGGCTCACAGATGCTGTGGAATACCTTCCGAAGAAAGCCTACCTTTTTCTGTGGTGTCAGTTCATTTTTGCCGTATTTGTCCTGCAATTTCTTTGCTTCGGCAGAGCTCAGCCCTGTCTGGTTTGATTGGTTGACGGTCATAAAAGAATCCTCCGTTTCCCGCTGCCATCAGGCAATACGGTGTCTTGATTTCTCCTATGGCACTCCATTTGAGGTCGGCTGTCCCATAAATGTGTATAAAAATAGCACATCCACGGAACATACAACTGTCCCGCAGATATGCTTTGGATGCAATCTGCTGCCGCGGGCAAAGCGGCCCGGCCCCACGCCCGTTTGGGCATCGCCTGCTCAGTTTGTACTGGTGATCTCGCATTCCGCAAAAGGCGGAATGTAATGCAGCGCAAAGAGATTATGCTATAGTATATGCATCGTACCGAAATTTGTCAAGAGGAATTATGCTTTCAGAATCAGCTGCAGACGCTTAAATATATGTATCTCATCGCACTCCCACGCCCGCCAAAAAGCCATGGGCACACCTCGTTTTAAAAATAATTCATCTTTTTTCAAAAAAAGTGTTGACATCTCCGATATTCCATGTTATATTTATCAAGCGCTAGAGAGTGCGGACACGGAAACGCCGGAGTGGCGGAACAGGTAGACGCCTGGGACTTAAAATCCCATGGGAGAAATCCCGTGCCGGTTCGATTCCGGTCTCCGGCACCATATCGCGGAGTAGAGCAGTTGGTAGCTCGTCGGGCTCATAACCCGGAGGCCGTAGGTTCAAGTCC
>CAYQRI010000079.1:6183-8134 GCA_964420085.1 uncultured Ruminiclostridium sp. | reverse complement strand
CACATACCCGCCCAGCACCTGTCCGGCGGCACGGGCAAACAGACGTGCCCCCTGCATCGCTTCCTCCAAGGTGTTGCCGTGGGAGCCGACCTCAACCAGCAACGAGCCCTTGGCAATCTGCTGGTTGAAGCTCGCCGACCGCAGAACGATGGGACGAGCCAGCCCCGGCCAAAGGGCATTCATCTGATTTTGTATCTGCATCGCAAGTGCCAAATGCTCCGTCCAATCGGGATAGCTTGCACCGGCTTCGTCGGTGCCCACCAGCATCATGACCTGTGCCGTTTTTACGCCGTCAATGTCCAGAACAGGCTTATAAATGGTGCCGTCTGTCCCGACCAAGGCATCTCGGTGCACATCCAAAACCACCTGAATGCTGGGGTACTGCTTTAAAATGGACTCCACGGCAGCACGGGAACGCTCATAGGAGCCGGTATAGGCGGGATAATCGTAGAATTCCGTGTGGTGGATGACATTCAATCCCATTTCCGTGAAAATTCGAGCGATCTCGTCCCCCACCCGTATGATATTATAGGCTTTATCAGTGGTGTGGGCGGTGCCGGTTTCGATATAGGCTTCGTTGCCCGTGCGGGCGAAGGACTCGGTGCCATGCGTATGTATAATTAAGACCTGCGGCCCTGCCTCCGCTTTGCCCACCTTCAGGGTGCTGCCTGCCGCAGCGACCGCCCCTAAATCGACCGTCTTTTCCGTGCGGTTAAACAGAGAAATCCCGGCGGCATTGAGATAGCCGGAGCCACTGCCCGAAAGGGTGCGTTCCTCAATCTGAGAGGGACTGGCACCTTGCAGGCTCTGCTCCTGCTCCACATCCTCCGGTGAGGTTTCCTCCGGCTTTGCCTGCTGCGTTTTTCCAAAGGGGCTTCCCGTTGTTTTTGCCCAGCTTGCCATCAAGGCAGATTCGCCCAAAAGAACCCGCTGCCAAAGCGGCACCGGCTCGCCCTCCGTAGCAACTGCCACACTGCCGAACAGCGTCGGAACAACGACCTCACCAGCCGTCATAGACGCCATGCTGATTCCTACCACCGCCAATAAACAGGCGGTGAACCGTCGGGCAGCTCGACGGGGTGACCTTGTACACCGTGACTGATTCATTTGCATCACACTCCCATGTGTGTATCCTATGCACGAACGCTTCCGGATAGAACAAAAGGAGATGGTCTTTTTTGGAAAAAATTTTAAAGCATCCGGCAATCCTCTTGATTCACGAGTCTGTGACGCTGTATTTTAGTCGGCGTGTTCCGCAGGCCGCCGCCGCCCTGGCGTATTTTATGCTGCTTTCTGTTTTTCCGGTTCTCATCTGTGTCTCCTCTGTTTTGGGGCTTTTGGACATCAACATCGCAAGCATGATCGGGGAGCTGGAGGTCTTTTTGCCGGAGGATGCCTTGCAGCTCATCGAGAGCTATCTCTCGTACATTTCACGCTATCGCTCTCCGGGTTTCTTCATCGCCGGCTTTCTTGCGGGCTGGTTTTCCTCGGCGGCGGCCTTTCGCACCATCGCCCGGGTGATTATTGATATGTATGACGAGGTATCCCACTCCTTTCTGCGTGGTATGCTCAGCAGCATTCTGTTTCCCTTTGCCCTGTTGCTCACGGTGGACCTCTCCGCTATGGTGGTGGTGGGGAGTCAGCGCACCTTGAAAATCATCACGGGAAGGTTTGACTTAGGGGCGAGCAGCATCCACCTTTGGAATTTCCTGCGCTATGTGCTGATCTTTGCCCTCTTTCTTTTGTTTATCTGGGCAGTGCTGGAGCTGGCCGCCCCCAAGGGAACCCCCAAGCTGCCTGTTTTGGTCAGCAGCTTTGTTTCTGCCTTTGCACTGGTGGTTTCCTCTGCGGTCTTTTCGTGGTTTATCAGTCTGTCCACCCGATACTCGCTGGTGTATGGCTCGCTGGTTTCGCTGATTGTCATGATTATCTGGCTCTATCTCTGCGGACA
>CAYQRI010000079.1:0-6083 GCA_964420085.1 uncultured Ruminiclostridium sp. | reverse complement strand
GGAGCTGAGATAGAGGAGGATACTATGGCAAAGCTTACCGTCAAGCAAAAGGAAATTTGTGAATATGTCCGTATCTTTACCAAGGAACAGGGCTATCCGCCCACGGTGCGGGAAATTGGTGCCTACTTAGGGCTGAAATCGCCCTCCACCGTCTACTTCCATTTGAGGAAGCTGCGCGATTCAGGCATTGTCCATGTAACAGAGGGAAAGACCCGTTCGCTCATCTTGATCGAGGATCAAAATATCGGGCTGATTCCAATTGTCAGCCATCCGGATCTGGACGGACTGGTTCTGACCGAGGATAAGGTGGAGGGCTACCTGCGGTATGACACAGACCTGCCCCCCGGCAGCTGCTTCGCCTTCCGTTTGGAGGAGGACGTCATGCGTCGTGACGGAATTTTGCGGGGTGACATGGTGGTGGTACACTATGCAAAGGAGCCGGATCAGCATGACTTTGTGACCGTGATGATCGATGGAAAGCTCTGTGTTCGTCGCTATGAGGAACGGAAAAACGCCCGTGAGCCGGCGCTTTTGACAGCGGATGGGGACGAGACCTATTTCTCCTTCCCCGGCGTTGCACCCATCGGAACCGTGATCGGCATGGTACGGCAGTATAAATCGGAATAAATGAAAGGCACGCTCAATCAGAATATGTGGAAGGGCATCCCCGTTTTGCAAAACGGGGATGCCCTTCTTGTGTCCAAGGTGCAGACTTTAAAACAGCGGCGAGAAGATGCGGTAGATGGTGCAAAGAAGGCGTTTGAACGGTGAGGTGCGCAGACAATCGTGTATGGTGATTTCGGTACACTCCTCCATGGTATCCCGAAAATCGTCCCGCACGTCGAGGACGGCGGAGTTGGCACACAGCCAGACCCCATTTTCAAATTGCAGATAGAAGCTGCGATAATCGAGATTGCAGCTCCCCACCGAGGCATAGAGATCGTCGGCAACCACGGTCTTGCTGTGGAGAAAGCCGGGTGTGAATTCATAGATTCTTGCGCCTGCCTCCAGCAGTGTCTGATAGTTGGAGCGTGTGACGGCAAATACGACCTTTTTGTCGGGGATGTGGGGGGTCATGATGCGGACATCCACCCCAGAGCGGGCCGCCGTACACAGGGCAGAGCAGATGGTTTCGTCGATGACGAGGTAGGGGGTGGTGAGGTAGAGGTAGCGCTTTGCCTTGGTAATCATCTGCAAATGCAAATCGGCACAGACGGTGTCCTCCGGCAAAGGGGTGTCTACATAGGGGAGCACCAGCCCCTGCCCCACGAAGGTAGGGACAAGCTTGGGACGGAAGGCGGCATATTCTGCCTGCGTGGTATGATGCTTCCACATATTCAGGAAAAAGACGGTCAGGCTCCACACAGCTTCGCCGCGCAGCAGGAGGGCGTTGTCCTTCCAATAGCCGAAGCGTTCCAAGCGGTCGATGTATTCGTCCGCCAAATTCAAGCCGCTGACAAAGCCGGTGGTGCCGTCAATGACGGCGAGCTTACGGTGGTCACGGTTGTTTTGGTGGATGGAGAGGACGGGGCGAAATGGCTCAAAGACCTTGCAGTCGATGCCGTATTCCCGCAGGGTGTTGGGGTAATGGGCGGGCAGGGTGGAGGCACTGCCCACCCCGTCGTACATAATACGAACCATCACCCCTTCCTGCACCTTTTGCTTCAAAATGTCCAGAACCTCTGACCAGAGAGAGCCTTCGGCAATGATGAAGTACTCCAGAAAAATGTAATGCTGGGCGTGCTTCAGCTCCTCCAAAAAGGCGGGGAAAAACGCCTTGCCGGAGCAAAAGTATTGCGTTTCTGTGTTTTCGTAGGCAGGGAAGTGGGCGAACTGCTGGAGATAGCAGGCCTGTTGGGCGGTGTCGGAGCCGTACTGAAGCAGCTCGTGGGTGTTGAGATGGGTGTTGAGCTGCGTCCTGAAGGTGTGTACGCTTTCCTGCTTGGGATAATTCAGCCGCCTTCCACCGCCCAAAATCAGGTAGATGATGCCGCCCAGAAGCGGGACGAGCAAAATCGGAACCAGCCACGCAATTTTATAGGCGAGCTTGGTTTTTCGTGAGGAGACATAGAGCGCCACCACCGCACTGAGAAACAAACCAAACCAAAGGACATAGGCGGAGTAGGTGGAGAAAAAACGCAGCATCACGGCAAAAAGGACAAGCTGTAAGAGGATGGCAAGAATGACGCCCATGGTTCGTTGACGATGCGGCGAAAGGACGGCATTGACAGACTTCATAAAACGCTCCTTTCCGATGCTAAGGACGGGCGGAGCGTAGCCCCGCCTGTTGATTTTGTAATTGAATGCAGGAACCGCCAACCCTTTATAGGGGCGGATTCTATATCTGCCCGCCCTTATAAATTTGGCGAATTATCTATCTTTCAAAATGACATTGGGTTCGCCCAGCAAACGGCGCAGCTCCTCCAAGAGAGCGGGGTGTAAATGACAAGTGGCACTTTTTTTGCGCTTCGTATCGGCAAAGTAGCAGACCGTGGGATGATTGCCGGGAAAGAGCTGAAACAATGCCTTCACACGGGTGAAATGGGGGGCATCCTCGTGGGCAAAGCGGAGATAGAGCTTGCCTTGCATCGGCTTGGGGGAGGGTGCTTCAGAGCGTGTGGGCTGCTGGGTGAGGGGGGCTATCCGGTCACAGACAATTTGAGGGGCTTTGTCCTCTCGTTGGTCGATGCGACCCGAGAGAAAAATGGGGCTGCCCACCTGAAGGTAGCTGCTGCTTTCCTCCAAAATGCGGGAAAATGCCACGGCCTCTACGGTACCGGTGTCATCCTCCAGCATAAAGTTTGCCATGAGGGTGTTGTTTCTTGTGGAGCGGATTTTGCAGGCGGAGACAATGCCCGCCAATAACACACGCTGTCCGTCCCGATAGGCTCCGTTTTCTTGGGACAGTTCCTCCAAGAGTGAGCCAAGCGGCACAGCGCCTTGGCTCCGTGCGGTTTCCCGATGGCTGTCCATGGGGTGTCCCGAGAGATACAGACCTGAGATCTCTCGTTCCATCGCCATTAGCTCTTGGGACGAAAATTCGGGAATATCCCGTAGAACAAGCTCCACGGTATCGGTGTGGGTGTCCTCGCTGGGGGAGGAGAAGAGGTCAAACTGTCCCTCAATATTTTTGCGTCGATTGCGTGCCAAGCCGTCAAGAAGCTGCTCATAGGCATCCAAAAGCTGAGAGCGGCGGTAGCCCATGGCATCAAAGGCACCGGCACGGATGAGACTTTCTAAAACCCGCTTGTTGAGGTCGGTGTCCAGCATCCGACTGCAAAAATCAGGGAAGGAGCGGAAGGCACCGCCGTGCTCCCGTTCCTCCAAAACGGCTTGGGTGAAGCCGCGCCCCACGCCCTTCAGTGCGGCAAGTCCGAAGCGGATATCTGCCCCCACGACGGTGAAGTCGGAGCCGGATTCGTTGATATCCGGCGGAAGAAGGGCGATGCCCATGGCTTTACACTCGGCGATGTAGGTGGCGATTTTGCCCTGCGAATCCAAAACGGAGGTGAGCAGCGCCGCCATGTAAGCGTGGGGATGGTGACACTTAAACCAAGCGGTCTGATAGGCGACGATCGCATAGCAGACGGCGTGTGCTTTGTTGAAGGCGTAGTTGGCGAAGTCGAAAATTTCCTTATAAATCTCCTGGGCAGTTTCCTCTGCGATGCCACGGGTGATACAGCCGTCGATGCTGCGGTCAGGGTCGCCATAGATAAAGGCGTTGCGTTCCTTTTCAATTTCCTTTGCCTTCTTTTTGGAGATGGCACGCCGCACCATGTCTGCCTGTCCCAAGGAGTAGCCCGCCAAGCGGCGGAAAATTTCAATGACCTGTTCTTGATACACGATACAGCCGTAGGTGACGGACAAAATCGGCACCAAGGATGGGTGCTTGTAGACAATGAGGGCGGGATTTTGCTTACAGGCAATGAAGCGTGGAATGGAATCCATCGGCCCCGGACGGTAGAGGGCGATAATAGCGGTGATATCCTCGATGTCCTTGGGCTTCAGACCGATACAAACCCCTGTCATGCCGCCCGACTCCATCTGGAACACACCCGAGGTACGACCGTCTGACAGCATTTGAAAGGTGGGGGCATCGTCGTCGGGGATCGTCTCTAAGCGGAAGTCGGGGGTCTGCTTCTGCACGAGCTTTACGGCATCGTCTAAGACGGTGAGGTTACGCAGTGCCAGAAAGTCCATTTTGAGCAGCCCCAATTCCTCCAAGGTGGTCATGGTATACTGCGTGACGATGGCATCGTCGTTTTTGGCGAGCGGGACATAGCTGTCCACGGGATTTCGGGTGATGACCACACCGGCGGCATGGGTGGAGGCGTGGCGTGGCATTCCCTCCAGACGCATGGCGGTATCGATGAGGGTTTTCACGGTAGGATCGGTGTCATACTGCTCCCGCAGGGGCTTGGACTGGTTGAGGGCATCCTTTAGGGTGATGTGCAGGGCGGTGGGCACCTGCTTGGCAATGGCATCGACCTGCGCATAGGGGACATTCAGTGCCCGCCCCACGTCTCGAATGGCACCCTTTGCCGCCATGGTGCCAAAGGTGACAATTTGGGCAACATGGTCGCTGCCGTATTTTTGGTTCACATAGTCGATGACCTCACCCCGACGGCGGTAGCAGAAGTCCACGTCAATATCAGGCATGGAGATGCGTTCGGGGTTTAAAAATCGCTCGAAATAGAGCGAATATTTCATGGGGTCTACGTCGGTGATATGCAGGCAGTAGGCGACCATGGAGCCGGCGGCAGAGCCACGCCCCGGCCCTACGGGGATACCGTTTGCCTTGGCATAGCCGATGAAGTCGGCAACGATTAAGAAATATTCCACAAAGCCCATGCGGCGAATCATCGCCATTTCATAGGTGAGCTGGGCTTCATAGTCGGCATGAAAGGTGGGGTAGCGTTCAGCGAAGCCCTGCTTGCAGAGGGCTTCAAAGTAGCTGTCGGTATCCGCAGCGCCTGCAGGGAGCTTGAAATCGGGGAGGTGATACACGCCGAATTCGAAGTCTACGTTGCAGCGTTCGGCGATGCGTGCGGTATTTTCCGCCGCTTCGGGCAGAGAGGGGAACAGCGCCCGCATTTCTTCTTCACTTTTGAGATAAAATTCCTCCTGCTCAAACCGCATACGGTTGGGGTCATCGACGGTCTTTCCCATTTGAATGCACATCAGGACGTCCTGTGTGGCGGCATCGGCACGGGTGAGATAGTGGGCGTCGTTTGTCACCACCATGGGCAGACCCGTTTCGTTGTGGAGGCGGAGCAGTCCACGGGCGACTTCTCTCTGCTCGGGTATGCCGTGATCCTGCAATTCCAGATAGAAGTGATCCTCACCGAACAGCTTGTGCATCTTGAGCGCATATGCCTTGGCATCGTCGTAATCTCCGGCGAGAAGCAGACGGGGCAATTCGCCGGCAAGGCAGGCAGAAAGGGCGATCAGTCCCTCGTGGTAGGCTTCCAAAAGCGCCCAATCGACACGGGGCTTGCTATAGAATCCCTCGGTGAAGCCACGGCTGACCAGCGCACAGAGGTTGCGGTAGCCGATTTCGTTTTCGCAGAGCAGCACCAAATGACGGGGGCGATCGTCCAGCTCGTGCACACGGTCGAAGCGTGTGCGGGGAGCGACATAGACCTCGCACCCGATGATAGGTTTGATCCCCGCCTTTTTGGCGGCACGGTAAAAATCCACGGCACCATACATCACGCCGTGGTCGGTGAGGGCGACGGCGGTCTGTCCCAAGTCCTTGGCACGCTGTACCAGCTCCTCAATGCGGCACGCACCGTCTAACAGGCTGTATTCCGAGTGAACATGAAGATGGACGAAGGACATGGTTATACCTGCTCGTGCCGCATCTCCTCCAAAATTTCCATGGCGGAAATGATGAGGATATCGCAGCGGTTGGTTAAGCCGAGGGCTTGGGCGGTGGGAGTATCGCCAGTGGCTTTGACTTCGGTTTTCAGAAGGGCTTTGCATTGCAGGTCGCCGAATTTTTCACGAAACCGTTTTTGGAACTCTCGTGCCAGCCGACCGGTGCGCTGCTTGCTGCCCACGGGGTCTTGCGGATCAACGGG
>CAYQRI010000078.1:0-8149 GCA_964420085.1 uncultured Ruminiclostridium sp. | reverse complement strand
TTGTCGTACAAACATGGTCTAAAATTCCGGTGATATGCGCCAGTACAACACCATAGTTGCAAATGGGTATCCCCTGCCGCTGTGCTTCGGCAATGCGATTTAACACATGACGGCGATTGAACATACAGGCACCGCAGTGGATCACGAGGTCATAGGGTGTGAGGTCTTCTGGGAAGTCATTGCCACGGACGAATGTAAAGGACAACCCCTCCCCTATTTTTTTGCGTAAGAGCGTTGGAATTTTTACTCTGCCAATGTCCTCCTCCATGGGTGCGTGTGCACAGGCCTCTGCCACCAGAATATGAGAATGCTCCGTCAGCTTGTCTATGGCCGCTGCCCCTGCTAAAAAAGCATCGATATCACCCTTATAGCCGGCAAATAGAATCGAAAACGAAGTCAGAAGGCTCTGAGCTGGTTTCTCCTTCCAAACAAGGGGAAAGACCTGCGAGTCTGTGATGATGAGCTTGGGCGGCTTGGCAAGGGCTTGCAGGGTTTGGGGCAGACAATCTGCGGTGCAGCTTACCACCGTACATTTTTTGTCCAACAGTTCTCGGATGGTCTGCACCTGTGGCAGAATCAGTCTCCCCTTAGGGGCTTGTACATCCTGCGGCATGACAAGCAGCACCACGTCTCCTTTCTGTGCCAAGTCCCCAGTGATGGTCAAGGTCCAAAAGTCATCGGGCAGTGTTTTAGAGATCGACTGCTTCAAGGTGTCGATCCCCTCTCCTGTTTTTACGCTGACAGGTAAAACAGGAAGAGAAACGACGGTCTCAATTTCTTTTTGCAGCACCTCTGCCTCTGGCATTCGATCGCATTGATTGAGCACAACCAGAACAGGAATATGCTTTTCTTGAAAAAGAGAAAGCCAAGAAAGCTCTTTGTCGGGTGTTCCTGTCAGAACCAGAAGGGCGAGGTCAATTTTCTCCATTGTTTCCCGTGTTTTTTTCACGCGAAGTGCGCCGAGTTCCCCTTCATCATCCAAACCGGCGGTATCTACAAAGACGACAGGGCCCAGCCCGTGCCACTCAAAGGACTGATATACCGGATCGGTGGTGGTGCCTGCTACGGGAGAGGTGAGAGAAATTTCCTGCCCGACCAAGGCGTTAATCAACGAGGATTTTCCTGCATTTCGTTTTCCGAATAGACCAATGTGCGGGCGATTGGCACGGGGCGTGGTTTGCATACTCATAAAGGATGACCTCCCAATTGAATTGATACGATATCAGGGAATATTGAAAAAAGCACCTGCATTTTACAGTACCGTAAATTGTACCATAAAATGCAGGTGCCGAACAGTTAAAACTTATGCCTTCCAGAGACCGTGCAGGTTGCACAGCTCATAAGCTGCAATAACACGATCGCCGGGAGCCAGAGCGAAGACTGCCTTGGGCTCGTCGCCGGGCTTCAGAGCCTTGCGCTGATTGCCCTGCTCGGTTTGCAGGCTGATCCACTGGATATAATGCTTTTCCTCCATGGGGTGGGTGACAGAGCCGACGGAAACGGTAACCAGATTGCCGTCCACTTCGATGACGGGTACGTGCTTTTCGTTGGCAGCGTCGGTAGTGTTGGGGATCATCTCTTTCATTTCTTCGCCGCAGCAGGAAGCCATTACGCCGCTTGCATTGACATAGGCAATGATGTTGCCGCAGTGGGAACATTTATAAAACTTCATATCCATAACATAAATCTCCTTTTGATTTTAGTATATTCATCCGTTTTGGTTGAACCCTTGGGTCACCTTGTGTTATGATAATACCATTCATCGGTGGAAAACACCGTGATTAAGTCACCAAAATTAAAAATAAAAAGAAATATTTTATTTCTTTTTAGGGTGATTGATTCTTCCAAGTGGATGCAAAAAATAAAGGGGGGGTTTTCGGTGAATCGTGATATTTCATTTTATCCTTATTTAACCGAAGCAGAAAAAGAACGGTTAGAAAATTCTATGCAGCCTGTGGCATTTCGCAAGGGACAAGTTGTTCATCGGCATGGCGATAGCTGTGTCGGTTTGATTTTTGTCCGAAAGGGTCGGCTTTGCTTTTCGGTTGTTTCGGAGGAAGGGCGAGAAATCACGCTGTTTCGGGCGGACCAGGGCGAAGCCTGTATTCTTTCGGCGGCCTGTGTGTTTCAATCTCTACCAATAGAGAGCTACATCTCGGCAGAATCAAACTGTGAGCTTTCGATTCTGCCGGCTCCTACGCTTTCTGACCTTATGAACATCAACCGTGATGTGGAACGGCTCGTCTATAAGCAGGCAGTGGTTCAGTATTCCAGCGTCCTGCAAACCATGCAGCAGATTGTATTTTTGAGCTTAGAAAAGCGACTGGCCTCTTTCTTGAAAAATGAGTGTGTTCGCCGCAAGTCCCCCTCCTTTTCCGTCACACATGAACAGATTGCCCGTCATATCGGCTCATCAAGAGAGGTCGTGACACGAACACTGAACCAATTTGCCACAAAGGGGATGGTTTCCTTGGGACGAAGCATGGTGACCGTTCTGGACCTCGATGCCTTATCTGATATTTTACAGGTGTAATTCGTCTGCTTTCGCTCCGCTTTGGAACCGTTGCGCCCATCCAACGATATAGCCCGCAGGGGTAATGTCGTTGGATGCGAGCAGCGGTTCTCTTTTTTATTCATAAAATATCCATAAAATTGGTGTACATTAGGTCTCTATGAAATAAATTTATGCATTTTATATCCTATTCCAACCACACGCTGAAAGGAGTGTTCCCCTTTGAAACCTATGTTATCCTGTATGACGAAACGAAATTGGAGCTTCATTGGTATTATCTTAATTCTTACGACCTTCCAAGTGTTTGTTGATTTGAAAATCCCCGATTATATGGCAGAGGTCACCACGCTTCTGCAACTCGGAGGGGACAGCCTCTCCCCTCTTTACCGTGCGGGCGGAGCTATGCTGGCGTGCTGTCTCATCAGCATCGCTGTGGCAATTGCCGTCGGATTCTTTTCTTCATTGGTTGGTGCAGGCTATGCAAAGAATTTAAGAGGTGCGCTCTTTCAAAAGGTGCAAGGATTTTCCATGAAGGAACGAAATAGATTTTCCATCCCCAGCCTCATCACCCGCTCCACCAACGATATCACCTTGGTGCAAATGACGATCATTATGTCACTGATCGTTGTCGTGAAAGCACCCATCACAGCTGTCTGGGCCATTCTTAAAATCCTAACCAAAAATGTGGCTTGGAGTGTAGCAACAGGGATTTCTATTTTTGTGATTGTTCTTTGCTGTGGGATCCTCCTTCTTATGAATCTTCCACGCTTCAAAAAAATCCAGGGCTATGTTGACCGCCTGAATCGAACAGCACGAGAAAACTTGATTGGCGTCCGTGTTGTGAAGGCGTATAACGCAGAGGGGTATCAGCATGAACGCTTCTCGAAGGAAAATGATACGCTGACCAAAACCAATCTATTTACCGCCCGTACTATGGCTGTGCTGCATCCCATGATGAGCCTTTTATTAAACGGACTGTCTCTCGCCATCTATTGGATTGGCGCCTATTTGATCGATGCGGCAGCGCCTGCCGAAAAAATAGGGCTTTTTAGTGATATGGTAGTCTTTTTCTCTTATGCCATGCAGATTTTTGGTGCCTTCCTGATGCTGATTATCGCCTTTGCAATGCTGCCAAGAGCCATGGTTTCCATTGGTAGAATCCGTGAGGTACTGATGACTGAGTCCTCCATTGTGGACGGCACAATCGAAGCAACACCACGGGAAGAGACCCTCTTAGAATTTCGCAATGTATCCTTTCGCTATACCAGCAGCAGCGATTCTGTGCTGGAGAATATCAGCTTCACGGCGAGAAGCGGAGAAACGGTAGCCATCGTTGGCTCGACAGGCTGCGGTAAAACCACGCTGGTTAATCTCATTCCACGATTTTATGACCCAACGGAAGGGCAAATTTTGATCGATGGAACGGATATCCGCACCTATACGCAGACCTCCCTGCTGGATAAAATCGGCTACATCGACCAAAAGGCCACGCTCTTTCGGGGAACCATTGCGTCTAATATACAGTATGGAGAACAATTCGGACAGGAAATTTCCTATGAAAATATGGAGCTGGCTGCCAAGCTGGCGCAGGCCACCGAATTCATTACCCAAAAGGAGGCTGGCTTTGAAAGCAAGGTCAATCAAGGAGGAAAAAATCTCTCCGGCGGACAAAAGCAACGAATTTCTATCGCCCGTGCTCTCGCGCGTATGCCGGAGATTCTGATTTTTGATGACTCCTTCTCCGCTCTTGACTACGCAACCGATCGAAAGCTCCGTGCGGCGCTTTCCAGCGGCCTAAAGAACAGCATCAAACTCATTGTTGCGCAGCGCATCGGAACCATTCTGGATGCAGACCAGATCATCGTCTTAGACGAGGGAAAAATCGCAGGACACGGAACGCATCAAGAACTGCTTTCCTCCTGTGAGGTTTACCGAGAAATTGCACGCTCACAGCTCAGCGAGGAGGAGCTTGCTCATGAAACATAAGAAAAAATCAAGTGGATTATGGAAAAACAGCGTAAGGCTGTTCCGATACGCCAAAAAATATCACCCTGTTCTTTTGGCTGCCACCATTCTGACGCTCTTTTCCGGGCTGATCTCCGTCGTCACGCCATCTATTCTGGCTCGCATTGTGCACCTGATTGAATCGGGGATCCAAAGTGGCATCGACTTTGCCGCCATTTCGAAAATCGGCATTTTCTTGGTCGTTCTCTTTGGGATCGGGGCGTTATTTTCCTATTTACAGGCGTTTTTGTTGGCGGGCGTAACCCAAAAGGTCAGCCGCTCCCTACGAAATGATTTGAGCAAAAAAATCAATAACCTTCCCTTCAATTACCTGGATCGGGTGGGCACCGGCGATTTGCTCAGCCGTATTACCAACGACGTGGATCTTGTTTCACAATCTTTAAACCAGAGCATCAATCAAATGCTTTCCGCAAGCACGCTCTTTGTTGGCTCCCTCGTTATGATGATCGTAACCAATTGGCTTCTGGCTCTTGTTGCTGTTGGCAGTGTATTCCTTGGCTTTTTTGCTGTCTCACTGATTATCCGAACCAGCCAGCGATTTTTCTTGGCGCAGCAGCAGGATTTGGGCAAGGTCAACGAATTGATTGAGGAAATCTACTCGGGGCAATCCGTTGTGCATGCCTATAACGGAACCAGAAAAGAAGAAGCCCGCTTCCATGACATCAACAACCGTCTGTTTAACAGTGCATGGAAGGCACAATTCTATTCCGGGATTATGATGCCGCTGATGATGTTTATTGGCAACTTCAGCTATGTGGCCGTTTGTGTAGCAGGCTCTATTTTAGCGATGCGTGGGAGCATTCCCATCGCAACGGTTGTGGCGTTCATGTTCTTTGTCCGTCTGTTTTCCCAGCCCCTGTCGCAGATTACACAAGGTCTCACACAGCTCCAATCCAGCGCCGCTGCCACGGAGCGGGTCTTTGAGGTGCTGGACGCCGAGTCGCTGCCCTCCGAGCATCATAAGCCCGAAATCACCCAGAAAATCAGGGGTGATATCGTCTTTCAGGATGTCAGCTTTGGCTACGATGCAGACCGACCGGTCATTCAGCATTTTTCTGCCACCGTCAAGGCCGGTGAGCAAATTGCCATTGTGGGTCCCTCCGGTGCGGGAAAAACCACGCTGGTCAACCTGCTCATGCGGTTTTATGAAATTGATGGAGGGGAAATCACGATGGACGGCATCCCACTCCAGGACTATCGCAGAGAAAAAATACACGAGCTGTTTGGCATGGTGTTGCAAGACGCTTGGATTTTTGAGGGCAGTGTCATCGAAAATATTCTCTACAGCAAAAAAGGCGGCACAGCCGAGGAGGTCGAGCGAATTTGCAAAAGCATCGGTCTGCACCACTTTATTCAAACCCTGCCACAGGGCTATGAAACCATATTAAACGAAACGGTCACGCTCTCCGCCGGAGAAAAGCAGCTGCTCACCATCGCCCGTGCGATGATAGAAAATGCGCCGCTGATTATTTTAGATGAGGCCACAAGCTCTGTGGATACCAGAACGGAGCGGATGGTGCAAGCCGCTATGAAAAAGCTCACGGAGGGCAGAACCTCGTTCATCATCGCCCACCGACTCTCCACCATCAAAAATGCAGATAAGATATTCTATATGCAGGACGGCAACGTCGTGGAGCAGGGCACGCATACAGAACTGATGAAAAAGGAAGGGCGATACTACACCCTTTATAACAGTCAATTTTCTGCTCCTGCTGTCGAACCCTAAGGGAACCTTTTTCTCCTTGTCGCATAGCATGGAATGAACGCAGCTTGCTTCATTTTTTGCGTTCGACTTTCTTTAAGGAGGAATTTCCATTGATTTGTGTATATCCTGATGGAACCACAGAAGAAAACAAGAATAGTTGCCGTGAAGGGCAAGGCAGTCTCCCCCCCTGCGCTCCCTTTGCCGTCCCATTTGTCGCCCACCAAAAGCAAAATCCTGCTTATTACTCCAAAAAGGATGCCCTTGAAAACGGTACCCTGTACCCAGACCTCAACCTTCCCTTCCACTTAAAGGTCGACCCCGGAAAAGTGGAGGATACCATGCTGAACCAGCTGCGTGCCTTGGACTTTGTCATTTTGGAGCTGGGGCTGTATCTGGACACCCACCCCGATGACAGCGAAGCCTTTGCGCTTTTCCAGACCTATGTAAAGACAGCGAATGAGGCACGAGCACGGTATGTCAAGGAATACGGACCTCTCCTGCAAACCGATGTAGCTGCCGAGGATTCGTATACCTGGGGCGAAGGTCCTTGGCCTTGGCAGTATATGGAACAGGAGGGCTAAAGGTATGTTTCTTTATCAAAAAAAGCTACAGTATCCCGTGAAAATTAAAAACACCAACCCCACGCTGGCTGCACAAATTATCACCCAGTATGGCGGTCCTGATGGAAAAAGGGTATGGTCGGGTTTAGCTCCCGACCATACCCTTTTTTGTTGATGTGATACTGATAAGCAATAGACTGGTAGAATAGATGGGCGAGAATAAAATAAAGAGGTTTGCTTTCATCCTGTAGAAGCAAACCTCTTTGTTTTATTGTTTTTTATTTGATATCGCTTGCCCGCCTCGCTTCTTCGAAACGAAAACAGAAAGCAGACCGCAAATAACACCCACAAGAATTCCGCCTACTATATCCGTCGGAAAATGCACATAGAGATACATTCTGGAAAAAGCGATCAGCACAGCCAATCCAAGCGCAGCCCAACGCCATTTCCACTTTGCCGCCAAGAGAACTGTCACCGCTGCAAAGGATGCAGAGGTATGCCCTGAAGGAAATGACGGATCTGTAGGACAAGGAATGAGCAAATTTACCATCGTATTCACTTCACACGGACGTATTCGCCCGACTGCATTCTTCAAAATCAAATTACAAAACAGCAGGCTGAACAACAGTGCCAGCACAATACGGACACCGGTCTTTCTTTCTCCAAAAAGCAGAAAGCCCAACGCTAGGATGATCCAAATCATTCCATTATCACCCAAAGCAGAAATCATCGGCATGATTTGATCTAAAAAATTTGTATGCAGGTTCTGTGCAATCCAATCCAAAATACCAAGCTCAGTTGTAAGTATGGTGTTCTCCCCCCTTCTATCCTGTCCGTCATTCTACCACAGAACGGAAACGGGGGCAAGAACCTCTATCGGTCGGAAAGTGACAGAATCTCTGTTTCGATACGCTCCACCAATGCATCTGCGTCAGAAAAATCAAGGTAAGGATGATAATAGTCCTCTAGGGCATCATGATATCGCTTCGCCCGTGCCAGGTGATAAAACCCCTCTCCCATCAGGTCATCGGCCACACGATTGGAAAGCCTAAGAAAGCTCTTTCCGTCCTCCCATACAGAGCGCTCCACCAATGGTTCTGTGGAAAGGGGGAGAAAGCCGACCCTTTGTCCCTCATCTGTCAAAAAGGCAAGGGAGCATTCCGGAATGAATAAATGAGCCAAACGCTTTGGTTCGTCTGGTGACTGGCAGGATATGACAGAGTATCCCCGTTCCAAAAAGCCTCGTTCTAAATGCGACAGTAGGACAGAGGAAAGACCGCATTCATCCCAAATTTCATACCCTCTATCACACAGAGTGGAAATGGTATCCTCCCACAAAAGCCTTCC
>CAYQRI010000077.1:0-8153 GCA_964420085.1 uncultured Ruminiclostridium sp. | reverse complement strand
GTCTTGGTCTCCTCCGCCTCTGCCTCTGTGGCGCCTTCGCCATAGAAGATGTTGATGAATTCACCCTCACGTTCCTTGCAGGTCTGTGCCAGCTTTTCCAAAATCGAGACAAGCTCCTTTTGGGTGTCATAGAGCTGATGATCCATCAGCGCCAGATAGTCGCCCTCTTGGATGGCGTGGCCGTCAAAGTCAGAATCACGGGCCGCATAGGTGATCTCCATGGTGGTGACCAAGCCCATCGCCTCTGTCATACCAGCGGTGTTGTCGGCTTCCTCGGCATCCAAATCCACGGCTATCATCGCAGAGATCCCCTGCGGCACCGTTTTGGCTTCCAGAACGATCACCTGTTTGTCCTCCACAAGCTCTACGCATTGCTGGGCTGCCAGAATGATATTCTTGTTATTCGGCAGGATATAGACGATTTCAGACGGGGTTTTTTTGATCTCTCTGAGGATATCCTCGGTAGAGGGATTCATGGTCTGACCACCGCTGATGACGCCGTCTGCCCCCAAATCCCGAAAGACCTTTGCAAGTCCTTCTCCGGCTGCCACGGCGACAAAGCCGTATTTCTTTTCCGGCGGGACACTTTCAGGCTCTGCTGCCTCTGCGGCCACCAGCTCCGTGTGCTGCTCCCGCATATTTTCTACCTTGACGGTCAGCAAGCCGCCGTAGGTGATCGCTTCCTCCAAGACCTTGCCGGGGTGATTGGTGTGGACATGAACCTTGATGATTTCATCATCGTCCACCAAAACCAAGCTGTCGCCCATGCCATTTAGGAACGCACGCAGCTCCTCTGGGTCCTTCTTGGTATCACGGGAGCAAATGAACTCCGTGCAGTAGCCAAATGTAATCTCGCCCGTTTCAAAGTCGGAAAAGTCCGCCTTTTCCTGCACGGGGGCACTCTCCACACCCTCAGGCATGGGCAAGCCCTGCAGCTCCTCCAGCATACCCTTGAGAATGATCACAAAGCCCATGCCGCCGGCATCCACAACCCCTGCTTTTTTCAGAACGGGGTTCTGATTCACGGTATCCGCCAAGGTCTCCTCCGCCTGTGCAATGGCGGCTTCGAGGACATATTCAAAGGCGGTATTTTCCTCCGCTGCACGGCCGGCACGCTCCCCCGCCAAACGGGAGACCGTCAAAACCGTACCCTCCGCAGGCTTCATCACAGCCCGATATGCCGCCGTCACACCGGCATTTAAGCCGTCGGCCAGATCGATGCCATCCATGGTATCCTTCCCCTTCAGCGCACGGGAAAAGCCTCTGAAGATCAGAGAGAGGATGACGCCGGAGTTTCCGCGTGCTCCACGGAGCATGGCGGAAGCCACCACGGCGGAGGTCTGCTCCACAGTGGTGGTCTTTTTCTGCCGCAGCTCGTTGGCGGCATTGCCGATGGTCATACCCATATTGGTGCCCGTATCCCCATCGGGGACGGGGAAAACGTTCAGCTCATTGATTTTTTGTTTTTCTGCATTCAAAGAGGCAGAGGCGTGGAGAAGCATCCGTGCCAGCAGTCCTCCGTCAATCGACTGTACCATTTCTTTTGTTCCTTCCTTTTAGCCAATCTCCATGGAGTCTATATAGACATCCACCGCACGCACCTGTGCACCGGTGATCCGTCCCACAGCATACCGCACCTCGCTCATAATGGAGCTGCTCACTGCGGATAGATTCACTCCATTGTCTACGATGATATGCAGTTCAATGGAAACGGTGTCATCCTCCTGGAAAATCACACGCACGCCCTTTGCCATGGACTCGCTCCGCAGCAGATGAACAAGCCCATCCTTCTTAGAGCGTGCTGCCATGCCCTTCACACCAAAACAATTGGTAGCAACGGCACCGGTTATGGTTGTGAACACCTCACTGCTGATTTGAATTTCGCCTTTTTCGTTTTGCAGACGCATCAAGTCTCATCCTTTCTGTACAACCGCCTAGCGGTTGACCTGTTCTGGTTGTTTTGTGCCACAAGGCACCGTCCTATGGCGAGAGTCTTATTTCATTCAATTCATTTCTTATCTGAGAAGCTTATTCAAGAAATTTTCATATTAAGTGGAATTCTGCATTGTATTTTCAGGCTCCATCCTGTAAAATACTAGTTAGGATAGTATCACACGCACCACACAATATGCAAGAATATTTAGGAGGCTTTGATATGAAACTCACCAACTCCGTTCTGAAAATCGCCGCTTTGGTACTGGGCGCCGCATCCCTTGCCTGTCTGTTCGTGGCAAACATTGAAAAGATTTCCACCTGCCTGACCAAGCTTGGTACCGAAATCCAAAACAAGAAAGAGCTTCTCCACAGTCGCTGTCCCTTTTGTAAAAGCAGTGCAGCAGACGATTGTGATGAATTTGAAGAATGGGCAACCTAATCCCCTATCATCCATTCCACTTTATTAAAACGGCGCCTGGGCGGAGCAATCCGCCCCGGTGCCGTTTTTAGGTCTATTCAGCGCAGAAATCCTTCCAAAATTTGATTTTCTGCTTCCTCCTCGGTCAAACCCAAGGTCATCAGCTTCAAAATTTGGTCGCCCGCAATGCGCCCAATCGCCGCCTCATGGATGAGCTGGGCATCGGGATGGTTTGCGATGACCGCAGGAATGGACTGAATTTTAGACTTGTCCATCAGAATCGAATCGCACTGGACGTGTCCGAAGCCGGCGGCATCGCCAATCATGCGAGGGTAGAAAATCTGTTCGGATTGATCCTGTGCCACAGAACGGGAAATGACCCGTCCGCTGGCACCCTCACCCGCCAGAATAATATCCATTTCGGAGGTTGCCTTTTGCTTGCCGTGGGTCAGCAGCTTTTCGTTGATGACTGCTTCGCCGTTTTCCTTCACCACGATCTTGGTATAGCGCTTTGTGGAGTCCACGCCGCGCAGCTGTGCGGTATCGAGCTGGATAGAGGCACCCTTTTCCAAGTAGACAACGGTCTGGGGATTCATAATCCGCTCGCCGGTACCCTCCCCGTCGCCATAGTGCTTTTCTACATATTGCACCTTGGAGTTTTCGCCGATATGGAAGGTATGAATGCCGTCATGCTGGGAATTTTCATCCCCGGCATTGTGGATACCGCAGCCGGCGACAATCACGATATCACAGTCCGCCCCGATGAAGAAATCGTTATAGACCATTTCGTCCAGACCCGTCTCCGTGATGATGACGGGGATGTGTACGGACTGATGCTTCGTGCCGGGCTTTATATGGATATCAATGCCCGGCTGATCCGTTTTCGTTACAATTTCTATGTTTGCCGTTGAGCTTCTGCTCTCCAGCTTGCCGTTCTTACGGATATTATAGGCACCCTTGGGGGTGCTTTCCAGATCTGCAATTTCTCGCAGAAGCTTGGTATCGACCTGTGTCATCGTCCGGCCTCCTCCTTTGTTGTTTGGCAGCTGTCTCCGCGGGGATTTAAGAAGCTGCATCTACTCTGGGTGTCTTTGAGGATGTGGGGCATAATCTCGCTCTTTGTGCCGTGCCGCACCACATTGCCATTGGCAATCATCACAATTTCATCCGCCAAGTCAATGATGCGTTCCTGATGAGAGATTACGATAAGGGTATTGTCTCCTCTGCCATGCAGGATGCGGAAGGTTTCGGTGAGCTTGGCAAAGGACCAAAGATCGATGCCTGCTTCCGGCTCGTCAAAAATCAAGAGACCGCTGGGACGTGCCAAAATGCTGGCAATTTCGATCCGCTTGACCTCACCGCCGGACAGGGATGCATCTACGTCTCTGTCCACATAATCCGCTGCACAAAGTCCCACCCGATTGAGGTAGGTGCAGCATTCATCTCTTGTGAGCTTTGGGTTTGCAGAGGCGAGTGCTAAGAGGTCACGCACACGCATTCCCTTGAAGCGCGGGGGCTGTTGGAAGCCATAGCTGATGCCAAGCTTGGCACGCTCTGTGATGCTCTTTTCCGAGACATCGGTGCCGTTCCAAATAATTTGTCCATCCGTTGCCTTAGCCAGACCCATAATGGTCTTTGCCAAGGTCGTTTTACCGCCGCCATTGGGTCCTGTAATCACCACAAATTTGTGATCCGAAATCGTGAGGTTAATATCACGGAGGATTTCTTTCTTGGCTCCGCCCTCGTCAATTTCAAAAGAGAGTCCTTTAAGTTCCAGCATATTTGATAGCTCCTCGCTGCTATTAAAAATCATATCATATCGTATAAGGGATATTCTATCCTTTTGTGAACGTCAAATTATACCATAAATCTCTACCGTAAGCAAGTGACCGCAGATCACCTTCTCTCATCACTCTGCACGGAGGCTGTTGCAAAGCCCTCGCTTACCTCTTCATTTTTTCGTTATCCTATACAATATTTTTGCTCGTATGTTGACTTTTCATACAATCATTGGTAAGTTAATAGGGTATGATTGATCGTTCCCTGGATGGAGAGAGGGGAGCGAAATTCGAGAGAAACGATTAGCGAAATGAGAGGAAGCATAGATAATGATAGAAAAACTTGGCTTTGACAACGAAAAATATCTCGAGATGCAATCCGAACACATTCGTTCTCGCATCGCTCAATTCGGCGGTAAGCTTTATTTGGAATTTGGCGGAAAGCTCTTTGATGACCACCATGCCTCGCGCGTCCTCCCCGGCTTTCATCCCGATTCCAAAATTCGGATGCTCAGCCAGCTAAAGGATCAGGTGGAAATTGTGGTCACAGTCTCTGCCATGGATATCGAAAAGAGTAAAGTACGGGGCGATTTGGGCATTACCTATGGCACCGACACCCTTCGTCTCATTGATGCCTTCCGCAGCTTTGGCTTTAAGGTGGACAGCGTGGTTCTCACACGGTTCAGCGGACAGCCCGCCGCAGAAATGTTCCAGTCTCAGCTGGAACGGCTCGGTCTTCGGGTCTACCGTCACTATAGCATCGAAGGCTACCCCTATAACATTCCGTTTATCGTCAGCGACGACGGCTACGGAAAAAATGAATTCATCGAAACCTCTCGTTCCTTGGTGGTTGTCACGGCACCCGGCCCCGGCAGCGGAAAGATGGCCGTGTGCCTGAGCCAGCTCTATCACGAGCATCAGCGAGGCATTCAAGCAGGCTATGCAAAATATGAAACCTTCCCCATTTGGAACCTGCCCCTGCGGCATCCCGTCAACCTAGCCTATGAAGCCGCCACCGCCGACCTTAACGATGTCAATATGATCGATCCCTTCCATTTGGAGTCCTACGGCATCACCACCGTGAACTACAATAGAGATGTCGAAATTTTCCCCGTCCTTAAAACAATATTTGAGCGGATTTCCAACGCCTGCCCCTATCAGTCTCCCACAGATATGGGCGTGAATATGGTCGGCTACTGTATCACAGACGATGACGTGGTCTGTCAGGCCGCCAAGGAGGAAATCCTCCGCCGCTTCTATGCTGAGCAGTGCCGCCACCGCAGAGGACTTTCCGACGGCAACGCCATTTATAAAATTGAGCTGTTCCTCAAGCAGCTACAGCTCACCCCCGAAAGCCGTTCCGTCGTCCTGCCCGCACGGGAGGTCGCCGAAAGAACCAATGCCCCTGCTGCGGCCATGGAGCTTCCCAACGGAAAAATCCTCACCGGTAAAACCTCTGACCTTCTCGGCTCATCCTCTGCCCTCCTCTTAAATGCCCTCAAATACTTAGGCGGGATTCCGGATGAAATCCAGCTCATTTCCCCCTCCGTCATCGAGCCGGTACAAAACCTCAAGGTCAATGTTCTGGGCAACAAAAATCCTCTGCTGCATATTGACGAGCTTCTGGTTGCCCTGTCCATTTGTGCGGTCAACGACCCCAATGCCAAGCAGGCGGTGCGCCAGCTGCAAAAGCTCCGTGGCTGTGAAGCCCACACCACCGTCATCCTCTCCGAAGCCGATGAGGATAGCTTCCGCCGTCTTGGTGTCCGTTTAACCTCGGAGCCGAAATATCAAACCTCTAAGCTATACCACGGATAACCTCCGCTTTGTTTTATTGTGCTGTGAAAGGAGCCTTCCTGCTATGACTAAAACCTATATTCCGAGTGAGTATGCCCCCCTTTTGAACCTCTATGATACCCAAAAGGCAATTAGCCTTATGAAACGTGTATTTGAGGACACACTTTCCGGTAATCTCCATTTACGCCGTGTCTCCGCCCCCCTGTTTGTGGAAGCCACCACTGGTCTCAATGACAATCTCAGCGGAGTAGAGCGTCCGGTCTCTTTTGATATTCCTGCCGCTGAGAAAGACGCACAGGTCGTGCACTCCCTTGCCAAGTGGAAGCGCTTGGCGCTCCACCGCTACCATTTCCCCGTCGGTGAAGGGCTGGTCACCGATATGAATGCCATTCGTCGGGACGAAACCTTGGATAATCTGCATTCCATCTATGTGGATCAGTGGGACTGGGAAAAGGTCATTGCCCCCCGTGACCGTAATTTAGAGTATTTAAAGGCAACCGTGCAGCTGATTGTAAACGCCATGGCAGATACCCAGCGCACCCTGACTGCCGTGTTCCCGCAGCTCAGCTCCCTGCCTATGCTCGATACCAACGTCAGCTGTATCACCACGCAGGAATTGGAGGATGCCTTCCCCAACCTCACCCCCAAGGAACGTGAGGACGCTTGGGTCAAGGACCACCACACCACGCTGCTGATGCAGATCGGCGGCAAGCTGAAATCCGGCGAGCCGCACGACAGCCGTGCCCCCGACTACGATGACTGGAGCATGAATGCCGACATTCTCCTTTGGGACGACCTACTCGGTCGTGCCTTCGAAATTTCGTCGATGGGTATTCGTGTCGATGCCAAGGCGCTGGATCACCAGCTCACCTTGGCAGGCTGTGACGACCGTCGCACCCTCTCCTTCCATAAGCTTCTTTTGGAGGATAAGCTCCCCCTCACCATCGGCGGCGGCATTGGGCAATCCCGTCTTTCTATGTTCCTGCTGGGCAAAGCACACATCGGTGAGGCACAGGCGTCGATTTGGGATACCGAAACCATAGAGAGCTGCCACAACGCCGGCATCGTCCTTTTGTAAGCGAGGAACGCATGACCAAAAAGCTCTATGATATCGACAGCCACCTGCAAGTCTTCCAAGCTGAGGTGCTCGCCTGCACCCCCACGGAGAAAGGTACCTGGCACGTTCTTTTGGATCAAACCGCCTTCTTCCCTGAGGGGGGTGGTCAGCTTGCCGATGCGGGCACCTTAAACGGCATCACCGTATGCGATGTACAGGAAAGCCCCGACGGCATTGCCCACACCACCGCCGCTCCCCTGCCCGTGGGCAGCAGGGTGACCGGTCAACTGGACTGGACACTTCGTCACCGCAGAATGCAGTGCCATTCAGGTGAGCACATCCTTTCCGGTCTTGCCCACCGCTTCTTCGGCTGTACAAACGTCGGCTTTCATATGGGCGAGCAGGAGATCATTTTAGATTTCGACAAGGAGCTTTCCGCCGAAGCACTGCTTCAGTTGGAAACCGCCGCCAATGCGGTCATTGCCGAAAACCGTCCAATTTTTGCAGACTATCCCGATGCCGAAACCCTTGCTGCGCTCGATTACCGCAGCAAGCTCGAGCTGACCGAAAACGTACGGATTGTCACCATCCCCGACTGTGATGTCTGTGCCTGCTGTGCCCCCCATGTGAAGCATACCGGCGAAATCGGGCTGGTCAAGCTCACCGCTTCTATGCGGCATCGAGGCGGCATTCGTCTTTGGATGGTCGCTGGTGTGCTTGCTTTGGCAGACTACCGCCAAAAGCAAGAGAACATCGCTTCCATTTCTGCCGCACTTTCGGTCAAGCAGGCTGAAGCCGCCCAAGGGGTCAACCGCTTGAAGCAGGAATTGGAGGAGACCAAGCAGGCACTGAACGAGCTAAAGCGTGTGCTGGTTTTGGAAAAATGCAAGACTCTGCCGCAGACGGAAGGGAACCTCTGTCTGTTTGAGGATTCCTTAGACAGCCAAGGACTTCGTACTCTGGTCAATGCCGGCATGGAAAAATGCAGTGGCATTTGTGCGGTGTTTTCCGGCTCTGATGCGGCAGGCTATCGCTCTGTTTTGGGCAGCCGCACGGTGAACCTGCGGGAGCAGGCGAAGGAAATTCACAAGTGCTTGGGCGGCAAGGGCGGCGGACAGCCCACCATGATTCAAGGCACCGTCACCGCCACCCGTGCTGAAATTGAAGC
>CAYQRI010000076.1:0-8188 GCA_964420085.1 uncultured Ruminiclostridium sp. | reverse complement strand
ATAAGTAGGGGCGAACTGCGTTCGCCCGTCAGGTATAAACGGGGTGGGTGGAAACAGCGGGCGAACGCAGTTGACAGGAAATGACAGGCTATGCTAAGATATTCATGGCACTGTTGCAGAACATAAAGCGGTTAGCCACTTCCCTTGGAAGAAGGGAGGTGATGCGGATATGGGAAAGAAGCAATTTCTTTTTAGAATTGTTGTATGCTTGATCGTTTTGATCTACATACTGCCCATAAAAGCGTGTTGACCGCTTGGCTACCCTCCAAGCGGTCAACATAGAAAGACTGTCTTAATGAAGGGCTAATCGCTTTTGCAGCAGTGCCCTTTTCATATCTATTATAGCAAAGCTTCGGGTTTTGTCAAGTCCGTGGTTTAACAGAAAACGCAGCTTGGGTCAAGCGGGCGAACGCAGTTCGCCCCTACAATTACCAAGGCAACGCAGCGTATTTATCCGCCTTGATGGTAGGGGGCATACGGGACGATGTGGGCATCGTCCCCTACGGCTTAGGTCGCTTTCTCTTGCTTAACCTTCTTGTCAATGACATGACGGGACGCAAGCTCCGTGCGGACATCCTCCAGCGAAATGCCAAGCTGGAGCATCAAAACCAAAACGTGATATGCCAGATCGGAAATTTCATAAATCGTTTCCGCTTTGTCCTCTGCCTTGCCCGCAATGATGACCTCGGTAGACTCCTCACCGACCTTCTTTAAAATCTTATCCAAGCCCTTCTCAAACAGATAGGAGGTATACGAGCCTTCACGGGGGCTGTCCTTCCGTCCCTTCAGCATCGCCATGAGCGCATCCATCGAAAAGGCGTGGTTCTCCTCGCTCTCCCACAAGGGATTGTGGAAGCAGGACTCCGCCCCCGTATGGCAGGCGGGACCGTCCTTGTTCACCCGCACCACCAACGCATCTCGGTCGCAGTCGGCGGTGATGTCAATGATGTGCTGGACGGCACCGGAGGTGTCACCCTTGCGCCACAGCTCCTGACGGGAACGGCTCCAAAAACAGGTGCGCTGTTCTCGGATGCTGATTTCTAAGCTCTCTCTATTCATGTAGGCAAGGGTCAAAACCTCGCCGCTCTTTCCGTCCACGACGATGGCGGGAATGAGCCCCTTTTCGTCGAATTTTAAGGTTTCAAAATCAATCATATGGGATGCCTCTTTCTTTTAAGAATCGTTTATCGAACCAAAATTCCCGCCGCCCTCAGGGCTTGCTTTAGGTCGGGAATCGCAATTTCTCCGAAATGGAACACCGATGCCGCCAAGCCCGCATCAATGCTCGGGATGGTCTGAAACAACGTGGTAAAGTCGGCAACGCTGCCCGCACCCCCCGAAGCAATCACGGGGACATTCACCGCCTTGCAGACGGCATCTAACAGCTCCAAATCAAAGCCGCCCTTCACGCCGTCTGTGTCGATGGAGTTCACCACGACCTCGCCGGCACCCAGTTCCACACAGCGGCGAATCCATGCAATCGCCTCCAGACCCGTGTCGTCCCGACCGCCACGACCGAACACCCGAAATTCACCGTCCGCCCGCTTCACATCCACAGAAAGCACCACGCATTGCTTGCCGTAGCGCTCCGCCGCCTCCCGAATCAGGTCGGGGTTGTGAATGGCACCCGAATTGACGCTCACCTTATCCGCCCCGCATTTTAAAACACGGTCAAAGTCCTCCAGTGTGCGGATGCCGCCGCCCACCGTGAGGGGGATAAACACACGGCTTGCCGTTTGTTCCAAGATGTCGGTGAACAGCTTGCGCCCCTCGGCAGAAGCGGTGATGTCATAAAACACCAGCTCATCTGCGCCGCTTTGGGAATAGTATTCCGCCAAGGAAACAGGGGAGCTGACATCGTTTAAGCCCTCAAACTGAACCCCCTTCACCACCCGTCCGTCTTTTACGTCCAAGCAGGGGATGATACGCTTTGTAATCACAGAATTGCACTCCCTTCCGCTAAGGCAATGGCTTCCCGCAGGTCAATGGCACCTGTATAATACGCTTTTCCAACGATAGCCCCTTGGATTCCGATATCTCTCAGTTGTCGGATATCGGACAGGGAGGAGACACCGCCGGAGGCAATCAGATTCATAGAAAATTTCTGCGCTAAGGTACGATACAGGACTAAGTTGGTGCCTGCCATAGCGCCGTCCTTGGAGATGTCCGTACAAATGACGGTTTTCACACCCAAGGCTTCCATGCGGCGCAAAAAGCTCTCGCCCGTTTCTTGGCTCGTTTCCAGCCAGCCCTTGATGGCAACGCGACCGTCCTTCAAATCGGCACCCACGGCGATTTTCTCGCCATATTGGGCGACCGCCTCGGCGGTAAAGGCGGGGTCGGTGATGGCGGCAGTGCCCAAAATCACACGAGAGGCACCCGCATCCAGATAGCGGCGCACGGTGTCCATCGAGCGAATGCCGCCGCCTACTTCAATGAATAAATCGGTGCTGGACGCAAGGCGCTCAATGGTGGGCAGATTGGTGGTTTTGCCCGTCTTAGCGCCCTCCAAATCCACAAGGTGGAGCTGCTTGGCACCAGCTTCTTCAAATTTCCGCACGGTGCGGAGGGGATCCTCGTCATAGACCGTCATCTGACGGTAGTCGCCTTGATACAGGCGAACTGCCTGCCCCCAATAGAGGTCGATCGCAGGAAAAATCAGCATACTGTCCAGCTCCCTTCGCAGAAGGTCTTTAGAATCGACAGCCCCACCGTGCCGCTTTTCTCGGGGTGGAACTGACAGCCCATCACGTTGCCCCGTGCGACGGCGGCGGTGAGCGTTGCGCCGTATTCCGTGGCGGCAATGACGGAGGTGTCACAGTCCGTGGCAAAGAAGGAGTGCACAAAATACACGCAGTCGCCCTCGTTCACGGTTTGGAATAAGGGATGTGTCCCCTTTTTCAGCAGAGGATTCCAGCCGATGTGCGGAATTTTCAGGTCAGAAGGGATGACACCCTCCATCGGCACCACCCGCCCGGGAATCAGACCCAAGCCCTTGTGAATACCAAACTCGTGGCTCTCGTCAAAGAGCAGCTGCATCCCCAAGCAAATACCCATGAGGGGCTTGCCCTTGGCGACCTCGGCACGAATGACCTCGTCCAAGCCGCTTTGACGCAGCTTTTCGGCGGCATCGGCAAAGGCGCCCACGCCGGGGAGAAACAGCTTATCCGCCTGTTGCAGCAGCAGCGGATCGCCCGTGACCACCGGCTCCTGTCCAATGGCCTCCAACGAACGGCAGAGGGAAAAGAGATTGCCCACGCCGTAATCAATGACAGCTATCATTATAACACTCCTTTCGTGGAGGGGATCTCATTCCCTCCGCTCAGAGAAACCGCTTGCCGCAGACTCCGTGCGGCGGCCTTGAACACCGCTTCTAGGATGTGGTGGCTGTTTTCCCCTGTGATTTTCCGCAGATGCAGGGTACAATTTGCCGTACGAGCAAAGGCAAGCCAAAATTCCTTCACCAGCTCGGTGTCAAACGAGCCGACCTTCTCTGTGCCGATGGGCACATCCCAAACGAGCATTCCACGACCGGAGAGGTCAACAGCGGATAAAATCAACGCTTCATCCATGGGGAGGATGCAGTCCCCGAAGCGAGTGACCCCACGCAAATCGCCCAGCGCTTGGGCGAAGGCGGTGCCCAGACAGATGCCCACATCCTCTACGGTGTGGTGGTCATCCACCCAAGTATCCCCCGTGCAGGTGAGGGAGAGGTCGAACGAGCCGTGCCGTGCAAAGCCCGTCAGCATATGGTCAAAAAAGCCCACGCCTGTTTTGATGTCATAGACCCCCGTGCCGTCTAAATTGAGGGTGAGGGTGATGTCGGTTTCCTTGGTGGTGCGGGTGATGGCGGCGGTTCTCACAATAACCCCTCCTCCTTTAAGATGGCGGCAGTCTCGGTTAAAAAGACCGCCATTTCTCGGTCTGTGCCGATGGTGACTCGATTATAGGGGGCGATGCGGGCATCGGAGAAATGCCGCACCAAAACGCCCCTGTCCTTGAGCTTTTGATAAAAAACCGTACCGTCTAAGCCGTCCTTGCGGATAAACAGGAAATTGGCAGCGGAACCCGTCAGGGAGAAGCCCATGCTGCGCAGTGCCTTGGCGGTTTCCGCTCTGGTCTGCATGATGCGTTGGGCATTTTCTTGAAAGTAGTCGTCGGAGTCGAGCGCCGCTTCGCCCAGACGCAGGGTCAGGCGGTTGACGTTATAGGGATTGGTGGAATATTTGAGGGTTTCCAAGTCAGCAATGAGGGCACCGCTGCCCAAGGCAAAGCCCAGTCTGGCTCCCGCCATCGAGCGGGACTTGGAAAAGGTCATCACCACCAAAAGGTTGTCGTATTTCTCCAGCAGCGACACCGCCGATTCCGCCCCAAAATCCACATACGCTTCGTCGATGACCACAACGTGGTCGGGATTGGATGCCACAATGCGCTCGATCTCGGACAGAGGGAGTGCCAGACCAGTGGGGGCGTTGGGGTTTGCCAGTACGGTCAGACGCTTGGTGGCGCAAAGGCTTTCGGGACGCACCGAAAAATCGTCTGCAAGCGACACAGTTTGATATTCGATGCCGTGCAGGTTGGCAAAGACGGGATAGAAGCTGTAGGTCAGGTCGGGGAAAATGGCCCCGTCTGCGCCGAACGCCATAAAAGCGAAGTTTAGGGTGTCGTCCGAGCCGTTGGAGAGAAAGACGTTTTCGGGCGAAACGCCATACCGTGCCGCCAATTTCCCCCGCAGGGCTTGCCCTGTCGGGTCGGAGTAGAGCCGCAGATTTTCAAAATCCGCTGTCCCCAAGGCACTCAGTACCTCTGGGGACGGGGGATAGGGGGATTCGTTGGTATTGAGCTTGATGTATGCCTTATCCCGTGGCTGTTCGCCGGGGGTATAGGCTTCCAGTGTCTCGTATTTGGGGTGAAAAAATCGGCTCATGTTCAATCCTCACAGACGGTAGGGTCAAAGCGGATATCCACGCTGCGTGCGTGAGCGGTCAGACCCTCCCGCTTGGCGAAGTTGGAAACGGTCTGCTGTGCCTTTTGCAGGGCTTCCTTGGTGTAATAGATATATTGGCTTTTCTTTACGAAGTCATCGACCGAAAGGGGACTGGAGAAACGGGCGGTGCCGCTGGTGGGCAGGGTGTGGTTGGGACCTGCAAAGTAGTCGCCCAAGGCTTCGGGGCAGTTGCGACCCAAAAAGACAGAGCCTGCATTTTTGATTTGGTCGAGATAAGAAAACGGCTCGGCCACGCATAATTCCAAGTGCTCGGGGGCAATCTCGTTGGCAATGTCGATGCCCGTTTGCAACGAGCTTGCCACGATGATTTTTCCGTTTTGGTCGATGGAGGCACGGGCGATGTCCTGCCGCTTGAGCTGGGGGATCTGCTCTTCCAAGGCGGCTTGGACTTTGAGGGCGAGAGCTTCGCTGTCGGTGACCAGCACGGCGCTGGCATGTTGGTCGTGCTCTGCCTGACTGAGCAGGTCGGCGGCGACGATTTGCGGGTTGCAGGCGGCATCGGCAATGACCAAAATCTCGCTGGGACCTGCGACCATGTCAATACCGCACAGACCGAAGACCTGCTTTTTTGCCTCTGCGACATACTGGTTGCCGGGACCGACGATTTTATCGACACGGGGCACGGTTTCGGTGCCGTAGGCGAGGGCGGCAACGGCCTGTGCGCCGCCCACACGGAACACCCGATTGACCCCGCAAATGCGAGCCGCCGCCAAGATATTGGCGGAGATTTTGCCGTCCTTGCCGGGCGGTGTCACCATGCAGATTTCCTTCACGCCTGCGAGCTTGGCGGGGATGCAGTTCATCAGCACGCTGGAGGGATAGGCGGCGGTGCCGCCGGGGACATACAAGCCCACCCGTTCAAGGGGCAGAATTTTCTGTCCCATGACAATGCCGTTTTCCTCGTTGACCATGAAGCTGCTGCGCACCTGATGCTTGTGGAAGTCAGCGATGCGGTCGACGGCACGGTAGAGGATCTCCACCAGCACGGGGTCGGCATTGCGGAAGCCCTCATCCACGGCATAGGGGCTGAGTTCGATGGTGTCCAGCGTGGCGCCGTCAAATTCCTTGGTATATTGCTTCAAAGCGGCGTCGCCCTTGGTGCGGACAGCTTCTAAAATTTCACGCACAGGCACCTCCACGCTGCCCACGGGATCGGTGCGGGCAAAGAGGGCTTGGCGGTTGACTTCCGTTTCCTTTAATATTTGAATCATAGTAACAGTCCTTTCAAAGCGGGTGAAACCCGCTGTTAGTATCGTGACTAGACGTAAGATTTTAAATTAAGATGGGTACCCGGCATGAAGTAGGGGCGAACTGCGTTCGCCCGTTAGGATTCGGCGGGCGAACGCAGTTCGCCCCTACAATGAATGAGGGATAGAATACACTCTGTAGGGGCGACCCTTGCGGTCGCCCGTCAAGGGTTAAGCTTCCTCTTTGACAGCGATTTGTTCAGTCAGACCGTCAAATAGTGTTTGAATGGCATCGTGCTTGAATTTAAAACTGACCTTGTTGGCGATCAGGCGGGCGCTGATGGGGACAATGGTCTCGATGGGGGAGAGGTCATTTTCCCGCAGGGTGGTGCCCGTTTCTACGATATCGACAATCACGTCGGTCAGACCCAAAATGGGGGCGATTTCGATGGAGCCGTGTAGGCGGATGATATCAATGTCACGGCTTCTGGCACTGTAAAAGGTGCGGGCGATGTGGGGGAATTCCGTGGCGACCCGCAGCGTGCGGTCGAGATTATCCCGAAAGCCGTTTTTGGCGGCGACGCACATCCGACATTTTCCAATGTTCAAATCGAGCAATTCGTAGACCTCCGGCGCATATTCCAGCAAAATATCCTTGCCGGCGACACCGACATCGGCGGCACCCCGCTCGACATAGACGGGCACATCGGAGGGTTTGACCCAGAAGTAGCGTACCTTTGCTTCGGGGTTTTCAAAAATCAGCTTGCGCTTGGGGTCGAGCAGCTCATCGCAGGGGAACCCTGCCTTGGCAAGCATGGCATACACCCGTTCGCCCAAGCGTCCCTTGGGGAGGGCAATGTTCAAAAAATCACTCATGCGTAGGTTCCTCCTCTCAGGTCAAGGGTTTCCTTGCAGCGCAAGGCGGCGCTTGGCTCTCTGCGTGCCAAAACCCGTTTGCCACCCGTGGCAAGCTCGGTCAGGGTTTGAGTCATGGCAGTCATATCGGTTTTGTCGTCATAGAGCACCAGCGTCTCGGCATCCCATTCGGAAATGAGGGGACGCAGGCGTTCCAGCTCATCCAGATAAATGGCAAAGCCAATGGCACCGCAGTGCTTGCCCATTTTCTTCACCATTTTATCATATTGTCCGCCGGAGAGTACCCCTGTCGACAAATTTTTTACAAAGCCACGGAAGACAATGCCGCTGTAGTAGTCCATATCACCCTCGGCGGAGAAATCGAGATAGACGTTTTTGTCCAAGCCGTTGGCCTTCAGGAGCAGATACAGGCTGTTCAGCTCCTCCCACGCCTCCCGAGTTTTGATGCCGCCCACGCACAAGGGAGCGAGCTGGTCGAGCACCTCACCCATGGCACCGTAGGTGGTGACGAGCTTTTCCAGCAGGGCGCAGACGGTGGCACTCATGCTGCGGCTCTCACAGAAGGCACGGAGGGCGGCGGCATTTTTCTCCCGGACGGCGGACATGATTTCGCCGTAATCAGCCAGCGGGACACCGGCGGCCTCGATGAAGCCGGAGACCAAGCCCATGTGGGAGACATCCAGCATATAGTCGGGGCTGATTTCCGCCAGACTCTCCACCGCCAAGGCGATAACCTCATAAATGTGATAGAGGTCTAAGTCTCCGATGCACTCCAGACCCGTCTGGACGATTTCCTGAAAGGTCTCGTCGTTTTTGCCGGTACGGTAGACGGTCTCATTATAATAGACCTTGCGGGGACCCTTTTCGTCCTCTCTGGTATTCTTGATGATGGAGAGGGTGACATCGGGCTTGAGCGCCATCAGCACCCCACGGGCATCGGTGAATGTGATCATACGGTCGCTGACCAAGAAGTCCTTATTGCGGACATAGAGGTCATATTCCTCAAACTTACTCATTTTAAAACGGCGGTAGCCGTAGCGTTCATAAAGGCTCCTCAGGCGAAAAATGGTTTGCTCGCCGCTGCGGAGGATGTTGAAGTCCAGCTCCATAGCATAAA
>CAYQRI010000075.1:0-8293 GCA_964420085.1 uncultured Ruminiclostridium sp. | reverse complement strand
TCTCGTAGGGTTTGATAGAGAAGCTGCGTGTCGATGGGCTTTGAAATGTGTCCGTCCATACCGCTTGCCATAGAGAGCGAGATATCCTCTGTAAAGGCATTTGCCGTCATGGCAAAAATGGGGATAGACGATGCTTGTGGGTGGTCGCTGGCACGGATTTTTTTCGTGGCTTGGTATCCATCCATGACCGGCATTTGGACATCCATCAAAATGGCGTCATAGGTGCCTGCGGGGGCTTGGGTAAAGAGCTTGACGACGGCTACGCCGTCCTCCGCACAGTCTACCTGCATATGCACCAGTTCCAAAAGGTCACAGGCAATTTCACGGTTGATGGCATTGTCCTCAGCTAAAAGCACACGGTGTCCCGTGAAATCATACTTTGTTTCGTCGGCCGTCAGATGCTTGTACTTGCCACCTGAAAGCGTCATAAGGACGTTAAAGACGGTGGACTGAAACAGAGGCTTGCTGACAAAAAGATTGGCACCAGCTAGGGTAGCCTCCTCCTCGACCTCCGAAAGATCATAGGCAGAAACAATGATGATGGTGGTATCTTCGTCGAATAGGGCACGAATTTTCCGAGTGACGGCAATCCCGTTTGTTCCGGGCATCTTCCAGTCTACAAAGCAGACGTCATAGCCTCGCCCCCGCTGCTGTTCTTCCGTGAGACGATGAATGGCATCTTCCCCGCTGGTTGCGATGTCGTGGTCAATACCGATGCGGGCGAGAACACCGGAGGTGTAGTCACAGGTGTCGGAATCGTCGTCTACAATGAGGGCACGCAGCGGCTTGAATGTGTCGTCGCTTGTGTCCAGCTTTTCTTCGCTCAAGCCAAAGGGCAGTTCCACAGAGAAGGTCGTTCCAACATCCTTTTTACTCTGCACATGGATAGAGCCATGCATCAGCTCCACCAGATTCTTTGTGATGGACAAGCCTAAGCCTGAACCGCCGTGTTTGAGAGCGGTCTCGCTGCTTTCCTGTTCAAAGGGCTGGAAGATACGAGCCTGCATATCATCTGTCATGCCACAGCCTGTGTCAGAGACCGAAAAGCGAAAGAAGACCTTACCGTCTTGACTGATATTCTGTGCGACCTGCAGCTTAATGCTGCCACCCTCCGGTGTGAATTTATAGGCATTGGAGAGAAGATTCAGCAGAATCTGATTTAAGCGGAGTGCATCACCCACCAGAGTTTCCTCTGTCACACCGGAGAGCGTCGATTCAAAGGCAATGCCTTTGCTGCGGCATTGGGTATAGTAGAGAGTGCTGACGCCGGTGAGAAGCGCCTTGAGGTCAAAGGGCAGAGCAGAGAGCTTCAGCTTAGCATTTTCAATAGCCGACATATCCAATACATCATTGATGATGTTCAGCAGCACCTTGGAGGAGGTGGAGATTTTCTCTAAGTATTCCGCTACCTTCTGTGGCTTTTCCATGTTGGTCTTTGCCAGCGTGGTCATACCAATGATGGCATTCATTGGGGTTCTGATTTCGTGGCTCATGCGGGCAAGGAAGGTGCTTTTTGCTTGATTGGCAGCATCGGCCTGTGCCACGGCATCGCTCAGCTTTTGGTTAATCTCAGAGAGCTTGGTATAGCTTCTCTGCTTGTTTGCGTAGAGCAGAAGCAGCAGGGAAAAGACAAATAAGGCAGCAACGCTGAGCCAGAGGATGGTGGAGTGATAGCGATAGAAGAAGTCCTCCACGGTAAGATCCTTGGAGTAGGTGCCGATGGTATTTGCAATGGCGATTTCATTTCTGGTTTCGCTGCTTATGGAGGCAATGGACTTATTCAGAACGGAGATAAGCAGAGGATTGCTGAGATAAGGGTCAAAGGCGGCATCCCCCATCTCCTGATAGGTGCCGTTTTTCAAAAGGATGGGACAGAGCATAAAGGAATCCGGAAAGGTGATACGGGGCACCACGGTCAAATCTTCATACTGTGGGCGCAAAAGCTGCCGCTCTGCAATATATTGGTTATAGATGAGCAAGTCGGCATCGCCACGCAGGACGGCATCAAAACAGGCGTCTAGGGACGTGAGGGGTAGAAGGGTGGCATTGGGGTAGTAGCGCTGAATCAGCTTTGGTAGGGTGGCGGAGCCACCGGAAAAAGCAACGGTGCACTGCTGATCCGGTGTGAGATGGAACCCCTTGGGAGCCACCACTACCTTTTTCATTTCATCAATCGGGTTTGTAAACATCATACCCGCTTCTTTGATCTCAGCATAGCTCCGATTGATTTCGTTATCCTCGATGAGAATAAAGTCAAAATCGTTTTTTCGAAAATAATCATAGTCATAAGCCTCACTTCGATCCTTGAGAGGGACAGGCGTAAGCACCAAGCCGGAAATGGCAGAGAGTTCCTTCAATAGATCCACCTGAATGCCACAGAAGGTTCCATCCTCATTCAAATAGCTGACGGGATTTCGGTCATCCAAAATGGCAACCTTCAAGGCAATGTCAGCGGTTTTGGAGAATCTGTCTGCTGCAAGGGCCGCCACAAATTCCGCTTCCTCTCGGGTGAAGTGTGGGTCCGAGATCGCCCTGTGCTTGCCGTAGTATTTGGTAAAGAGGTTGCTGGGATAGAGGGGATTTTCGGCCAAAATCTTCCTCATGGCACGGTCAATTTCTGGTAGGATATCATTTCCCTTATAGCTCATCAGATAAAATGGCTGGTTGTCGTAATGACAAATTGCCTTGAGGTTGTCGTGATTTGCCATATGTTCCGTGGAGATGATATCGATTTCGTGATTGAGGAGAGCGGTTTCCATGGCCTGATCGCTCTCGTAAAAGACAGGCTGGAAGGTAAAGTTATGCTCTGCTGCAAAGGCCTTAAAAAGCTCGAAGGCGAGGCTCCCCTTTAAAAAAGCGATTTCTTTGCCGTTTAGAGCGACATAGTCGTTATAGTAGATGGATTGGTCGTCGGGACGTGCATAGAGAATGCTTTGCACTGTCCCAAAGGGGTGCTTAGAAAAGGAGAAGGATTCCATGCGTGCAGGGGTCAGCTTGGCGGTGGAAACCAAGTCAATTTCATGCGCTTGGAGCTTTTGCAGGTTTTCCTCCCAGGTGCCGGGGATAAATTCGTAAGTAAAGCCCGTGTAGGCGGCGATTTTATCATAATATTCTACGCCATAGCCAGCGAACTTGCCGGTGTTATCTGGAGAGATAAAGTCCTCATAGCCGATATAACCGATGCGAACTGTTTTTTTCTGAGGGGTGGCCAAGGCGGGAGAAAGTGTGGAAAGAAGGAGAGAAAGGCAGAGTAAAGACAAGGCAAATTTTTTCTGAATATTCAAGATGTCTTCCTTTCGTGCTAGAGTTTACGGAGCTGCTATAAAACAAGGCAGGAGAAAATCAGAAAAAGGAATGGAGATGAGGGATCATCTTCCGTATTTCCTCAATACATTTTGCAGTCTTGTGAGGACAATTTTTGGGGTAGTAGGTTTATAAACGAAGTCGTCGCCGCCGTAGAGCAACAGATCCTCCTCTTGCTTTTGGTCACCATATTGGGTGTTGGCGAGGAGTGCAATGGAGTGGTAGCGCTCATCGGCACGGATGGTGCGGATCAGCTCTATGCCGTTCATACCCGGCATTTGAATATCGGTGATGACGGCAACAATCCCGCTTATCTGCTCCAGAAGCTGGAGTGCCTCCGTAGCGCTCTCTGCACACAGAACGTCATACTGGTCGGAGAGTGCCTGTGCCATTACAGCTCGATTCATCTCCACGTCATCCACAACCAAAACAGAAGGGCGCTTATGGAGGCCCAGACGCAGTAGCCGGTCGTCCTGCTGGACATGATGCAGCGCATCGGAGAGCACACGATACAGTGTTTCCGGGACAATAGGCTTAGAGATATGCGCAGTCATACCGGCTTTGCGGCTTTCCTTTACATCGGAATCGAATGCATTGGCGGTGGTGGCAATGATGGGAATGGTTTTTGCCTGAGGATGGGACGAATGACGGATGGCAGCTGTGGCTTGTAGACCGTCCATGACAGGCATACGGATATCCATCAAAATGGCATCATAGGTGCCGTTTTCGGAGTTGATGAAGGTATGATAACCAACTTGTCCATTTTCGGCAGTATCCACCAAAAGGCCCTCTTTTCTCAAAAGTCGTGAGAGAATGCTGATGTTGAGAAGATGATCCTCGCAGATCAGGACTCGTTTTCCCTCTAGGTCGTTTTCATAGAGGGGGAAAGCCCGCTGCTTTTGCCATTGCTCGAGTTGCCAAGCGGAGGCGATGGGGAAGGGGAGGATCACCGTTACGGTGGTTCCGACATCCACCTCGCTTTCGATTTCGATGCTTCCGCCCATGAGGCTCACAATTTGCTTGGTGATGGACATACCAAGTCCTGTGCCCTTAAATCTTGTTTTGCTGTCCTGGTGCTCTTGCCGGAATGGCTCAAAAACGTGCTGTAAAAATTCCTGCTTCATGCCGATACCATGGTCTCGCACGATCAAACGGTTGGTTACGATGCTTTCCGTGATCGAAACATTTTCCATGATAACCTCAATGGCTCCCCCCTCGTGAGAGAACTTAATGGCGTTGCCCAGAATGTTGAGGAACACCTGCTCCAATCGACCCACATCGATGTAAAGCATAGGATAGGGAATCGGTTTAATATCCCATACGAGGTGAAGCTTTCTCTCCTGAACATTTGGCTCGGCAAGACGGATGATGGAGCGGATGACTTGTCTTGCGTCGCAGACAGAGGGGGATAGGGAGAGCTTTCCGCTTTCAATTTTACTGACATCCAAGGTGTCGTTGATGAGGTTCAGTAAATATTGACCGGAATTTTGAAGCTGCTTTAGGTCGTCGATCATGCCCACGTCAGAGATGCTCTCAAGCATCAGCTGGGTCAGACCCAAAATGCCGTTGAGGGGGGTTCGCATATCGTGGCTGACAGTAGAAAGGAAATCGGTTTTTGCACGGTTGGCTTCCCTGGCCTTTTGCAGCGCAAAGCTCAGCCTTGCCTGTGCCCGCCGCTCCTTTTGGTAGGTTTCTGTGATATTCATGCGAGAGACCACAAGCTTATCACGGTTGTTGTCGAAATAGCTGTACTGATAGAGAAGGTGCTCGCACATATCTGTGCTGGGGTGGACACAGGTGGCAACATAAGAATAGCTTTTTGCGTTTTTCAGTTTTTCCAGAATGGTTTCCATGGTGTTGGCTTGGGCAACCTCCTCTGCATTTTCGATGCAGAAGCGAGTGAAGAAATCACGAATACTTTTGGAAAAGGAGTTATTCGGCAGAGGAAGAACGTCTCGTACGGTTTCTTTTTCGTAATAGGGGACGACCTCATTTTGTATCGTATATAGAATTTTATCCTGTTTGATATCAACCAAAACCAGAAGCTCGAAGTTGGTATTGACGATGTTTCTCAGCATCTTATCCAAGGTCTTTTGCTTGGTGATATTGGTAAAGCTCAGATAAAAATACCGCTGACCATTGGTGTCAAGCTTGAGGACTGAGCGGTCGAGGAAGGTTTGCACGGTGTTATGAATTTGAAGGCGGTATTCGATCTCCAGAGGAATGCCCTCTTTCATGTCGACCCTTGCATTCGATACTCTGCGTAAATCCTCGGGAAGAAACATCCGTGCAAATTCTCGATGGTATACGTCCTCCAGCTCTTGATGGGTCAAGCCAAGCTCCTTCAAAAAGGCGTGGTTGCAGTAGGAGATGGTGTAGTTTTCGTCATCCAGAATTTTAGCGAACCCGCATTGAATGACCTCATCCATCATTTGCAGATCCATGCTGGCCTGAATTTCGTCGCCGATATCTTGAAAAATGGCATAGGCCAAGCGGGTGCCGTTCGCCTGTTTTTTCACCTGTGCAGTGATCTCAACGTAGATATAGCGCTTCTTTATCTCGTTGAACATACGATACGTTAAGCGGGTTTTTCCGCAGGTCTCAATGCAGCGATACAGCTCGGTTTGCAGCTTTTCCAAATCATCGGGGTGGACGTTCAGCCAAAGCATGTTATGCTCAAGTAGACGGCGGCTTTTTCTCGAAAACCCTAGCACCCGATAAAAGGTTTCATTGTGGCAGATGGGGATGATTTCCTTTCCGATGGTGTGATATACACAAGCACCCACGGGGAGGTTGTTGACAAATTCATTGAGCTGTCGGTGTTCCTCCCGCCGTTCCTGCTCCGCCTGCCGTTCCAGTGTCACATCACGGACATATTCTATGTGTGCGTTTTGTCCATTCCAAAGAATATAGTTTCCTCTGATCTCGAAAATACGCCCTGTCTCTGGGTTGGTATAATCACGGGTTAAGAATTGCCCATCCTGAATTCTGGACATTTTGCAGAAGGGGCAAGGGGAGGTTCGATGCAACAAGACCTCATAACAGGTTTTGTTTTTCCACGGCGTATTTGGCTCCAAGCCGCCAATTTTTTGGGCAGTTGCATTGAGATAAAGAATTTCATAGGAATCTGCCTTGGTGACGAAAACAGCGAAATCTGCATCATCCAGAATCTGTATCAGGTCAGTTGTTTGGATCATGTGAAGTAGCCTCCTCCTGTTGGATGGGTTTTGATTGCATCGTATATTGACAGAGTGCACGGGCAAGCGCTTCGGGGTCGATGGGCTTGGAGAGGTGTGCATTCATGCCGGCGGCGGCGGATTCCTTGATATCCTCTGGGAATGCGTTTGCGGTCATGGCGAGGATGGGGATGGTTTCTGCGTCGGGGTGTTGCGAGGCACGGATTGCTCTTGTAGTATCCAGACCATCCATAACCGGCATTCGAATATCCATCAAAATGGCATCATAATAGCCTTGGGGGGCGGACAGAAAGCGGTGCAGTCCAAGCTGTCCATTTTCTGCGACCTCCACCAGCAGCCCTTTTTTGCTAAGCAGCTTCTCTGCAATTTTGATATTCATTGGGTGGTCCTCACAGAGCAGGATTCGTTTGCCCTTCAACAGGCGGTCGTCATATGGGGTGGATACTGGCTGCGTGCTTGGATTTTCGACGAGGTGAAGCGGGAGTGTTACGATCATGCTGGTGCCTTCGCCTTGCTTCGATTGACAGCGGATGCTTCCGCCGATGCCGTCCACCAGCTTTTTCACGATGGAGAGACCCAGACCTGTACCGGTATAGGTGGAGGTCTTATTGGTATCCTCTTGGGTAAAGGGTTCAAACATTTTTTCCTGAAAGCTTTCGCTCATGCCGATGCCGGTATCACGGACGGTGAATTCTGTTTGGGCGATACCGTTTTCATAGTGGAGTATGACGACATAAAAGAAGATTTCGCCGCCCTTAGGCGTAAACTTGCTGGCATTGGAGAGCAGATTGATGAAAATTTGTCGAAAGCGGAGGGGATCGAGTGAGCAAAAACGGGGCAGATCAAAGCCTCCTTTGTTGAAAGAAGAATGGAAGGAGATCTCTTTTTGCTGCAGGATAGGCTGGATCATGTCGAAGATGGAGGGAAAGACATCGTCCATGTCCACAAGCTCCGGGTGCAGTACAATGCCTTGATAGTCCATTTTCTGAATATCCAGTACATCGTTGATGAGACAGAGAAGATATTCACCGGAGGAATGAATATCGGATAAATATTTTTTCGTCTGGTTCTCTTGGGATTCCTCCTGTGCCATTTGAGAAAAAGAGAGGATGGCATTCATGGGGGTTCGCATATCGTGACTCATACGAGAGAAGAAGGCGCTTTTTGTTTCATTTGCCGCTTGCAGCTCCTTGTTTTTTGCCTGTAGCTTACGAGAATAGAGAAACACCACCAGTGTGAGCAGGAGAACCAACAGCAAAAAGCCGCTTACCCCAAAAAAGAGGACGGGATTGCGATAAATCATAGTTTTCATGCTGAAGTTATCGGTAATGGGGGCAGTATTTCTCAAAATAATGGCCTGAATTTCAGTGTTGGAAATGCTTTCAATTGCTTTGTTGACGGCAGAGAGGAGGAGCGGGTCTATCTTCTCGGGTGCGGCGAAGCATACCTGCGAGGCATACTCTGTGATGCTGGTGGTTAGGTTAGGATATTCATAGCCCTGTGTATAGTATTCTGCCATATAGGAGCTGAGGAAGGTCATATCTGCTCGGTTGCTGTCCACGGCGGCGAGACAATCCTGAATACTGTCAAAGCGTAGGATTTGCGCCTTCCCAAGATTGGGGAGGAGGATGGTGTCTGTGAAGTAATCGCCCGCCTGCAAAACGGCGACGGTGGCCTCTTCGTAGGTGCCCGTATAGTCCTTGTTTTTCACAGAATAATATTTGTGCGTGAGGTAGGGGGAGGAGATGGAAACGTGGGCTTGCTTTGCCCAGTTATAGTCAAAGTAGAAGCCG
>CAYQRI010000074.1:0-8663 GCA_964420085.1 uncultured Ruminiclostridium sp. | reverse complement strand
CTACCAGAATTAAAAAAGCCGCCCACGGAACGGCAATTCCGATAGGCGGCAAAGAAAAATAACAACTGACTACATTATAGATATAGTAAGGAGGAAAATCAAGTGGTAAAAATCCAACAGCTCGAGGTGGAAAACCTCAAGCGTATTAAGGCGTGTGTAATCACGCCGACAGATTCCGGCTTGACCATCATCGGCGGGAAGAACGGGCAAGGCAAGACCAGTGCTCTGGATGCGATTGCGTGGGCGTTGGGCGGCGAGAAATACCGCCCCTCCTCTCCAACAAGGGGCGATTCCGTTATTCCGCCACGTCTTTCTGTGACCCTATCAAATGGAATTAAGGTAGAGCGTTCCGGTAAAAACAGTTCGCTCAAGGTGACCGATCAAAGCGGCAAAAAAAGTGGGCAGCAGTTGCTGAACGAATTTATCTCTCAGCTTGCTATTGATCTCCCCAAGTTCATGAACGCAACGAGCAAAGAGAAAGCAAGCACGCTCCTGCAAATCATCGGTGTTGGAGAGCAGCTCTTTGCTTTGGATCAAGAAGAATCCACACTTTACAACGAACGGCTTGCCATTGGACGTATCGCCGACCAAAAGAAGAAGTTTACAGAGGAAATGCCGTCCTTTGAGGGTGTGCCGGAAACACCTGTCAGTGCGTTGGAACTGATTCAGCAGCAGCAAAAAATCCTTGCTTTAAACGGCGAGAACCAGCGGAAGCGTGACGAAAAGGAGCGCTACGAAAGAGAGCTTACAGCCGCTCAAATCGCTTTTGATGAAGCAAAAAAGCGATTTGAGCAGGCTGAGAAAAATGCACAGATTGCACGATCTAATGCAGAGGACTTAGAAGATGAGCCAACGGATGAACTGGAAAAAAACCTCTCCGAAATTGAATCGTTGAATATGAAAATCCGTGCGAATCTGGATAGAGAGAAAGCCGCTATTGATGCCGAGCAGTATAGCAAGAAGTACGACGCTATCACAAGTCAAATTGAAGGTGTTCGCCTCAAAAAAACAGAGCTTCTCAACAACGCTGCTATGCCTCTCGATGGACTTTCCGTCGAGAATGGAGAGCTTGTCTACAACGGTCAAAAGTGGGACTGTATGTCTGGCTCTGAGCAGCTCATTGTAGGTACGGCGATTGCGAGAGCTTTGAACCCGGCTTGTGGCTTCGTTCTGTTGGACAAGCTTGAACAAATGGACTTGGATACCCTGAAAGCGTTCGGGGACTGGACGGAGCAAGAGGGACTGCAGGTTATCGCTACCAGAGTTTCCACTGGGGATGAGTGCTCCATCATTATTGAAGATGGTGAGACAAAAGAAAAACCAGCGCCGGCTTCTGTGCCAGCGTGGGTTCCGAAAGGAGTATAAACCATGAAAATCTCAAAAGGTGTGACCATAACACCTCAAAAAGTGGTGTGCTACGGTCCTGAAGGCATCGGGAAATCAACATTCGCTTCCATGTTCCCTGATCCGTTATTCATCGACGTGGAAGCGAGTACCCGTATGCTTGACGTTGCCCGTATCGACCCACCACCGATGAGCTGGACTGGTATTTTGGAAACTGTAAAGGAGTTTCTCTCTGAACGCCCATCCGACTTCCAGACGCTCGTTATCGACACAGCCGACTGGTGCGAAAAACTGTGTGTCGCTCATATCTGCGCCAAATACCAAAAGAGCGGAATTGAGGAGTTTGGGTTTGGAAAGGGCTATGTTTATCTTTACGAAGAATTCGGGAAGCTGCTTAACTCCTTAGAAGATGTAATCAAAGCTGGCTATAATGTCGTTCTCTTGGCGCACGCCAAAATGCGGAAATTCGAGCAGCCAGACGAAATGGGCAGCTACGACCGATGGGAAATGAAGCTTTCAAAAAATGTCGCACCTATCGTAAAAGAATGGGCAGATCTGGTTTTGTTTGCCAACTACAAAACCACCGTCATCACAACGCAGGACAATAAACACAAAGTCCAAGGCGGTAAGCGTGTGATGTATACATCACACCATGCTTGCTGGGATGCAAAAAACCGGCATGGTCTCCCTGACGAGCTGCCGTTCTCCTATGAGGAGATTGCACACTGCATCCCTGCTTCTGGTGCGGGGGGATCCAAGCCCGAAGTCGGAATCCCGGCATCGGAAGAAATCACTGTAGCACCGGCTAGAACTGAATCTCCTGCGCCTGCTGCACAGACAGAAAGGACCGCTCAACCGAATGGTTTAAAACCTTTGCTCTCTCAAGATATTCCGAAAGCCTTGGCTGAACTTATGACGGCAAGCCAAATTACAGAGGATGAGGTCTTGCGGGTGATTGGAAGTACCGGCTACTTTACAGCTGACACGCCGTGGAGCGTGATGCAGGAGCAGGGATTTGTAGACGGGTGGGTTATCCCGAACTGGACTTACATTAAAGATACCGTTGAAGCGGATCCGAACAGATTGCCGTTTTAAATAAGGAGGAAAATAGCATGGCTGAAAATGTACAGGGCTACGCCCTTGATTGGGATAGCGAAATTCAAAATGACGGGCAAGAATACCTCATCCTAAAGGAAGGTGACTATAACTTTGAAGTCACATCCTTTGAGCGGAAACAATTTCCAGGCGGTACTAAAATCCCGCCCTGCAAAAAGGCTGAAATTACGCTGAAGGTCGATTCGGACGACGGCATTGCTATTTGCAAAATCGACCTCATTCTCTATTCCTCTATGGAATGGAAAATTTCTGAGTTCTTCCGCTGTATCGGGCAGAAGAAAAAGGGCGTTGCATTTGTGCCGAATTGGAGCAGTCTTATCGGTTCTACCGGGCGTGCCCACTTCAAGCCACGTACCTATGAAAAGAATGGAGAAAGTCGGCAGGTAAACGACATTTCCGTTTTTTACGATGCGGATGAAGTAGCGCCCGCTGCGATTACCTCAGCACCGCAGCAAAAAAACTGGGCACCGCCCGCACCGCCGCCTCCTGTTCAGAACGGCTCTGCTCCGACGTGGGGAGGAGGTAAATTCTAATGGCTATGCAGCTCCGCCCTTATCAGCGAGAGGCGAAGGAAGCTGTCATAAACGAATGGAGGGAGCACCAGCGTACATTGCTGGTGCTCCCAACTGGTACCGGAAAAACCGTGGTTTTCTCAAAGGTCATTGAAGAACGTGTGAAAAACGGATCCCGTGTCCTTGTGCTCGCACATCGTGGCGAGCTTCTATCTCAGGCAGCCGATAAGCTGCTTTCTGCCACAGGTTTAAAGTGCGGGATAGAAAAAGCTGAGGAAACTTGCTTGGGGACGTGGTTTCGTGTTGTCGTTGGCTCGATTCAATCCTTGATGCGAGAAAGACGTTTGAAGAAATTCCCCAATGATTTTTTTGATACCATCGTTATCGACGAAGCTCATCATTGCCTTTCAGACGGCTATCAGCGTGTTTTGCAGCACTTTGATGGTGCAAACGTCCTAGGTGTGACTGCCACACCAGATAGAGGAGACAAGCAAAACCTAGGTCAGTTTTTTGACAGCATTGCTTATGAATATACACTTCCAAAAGCCATAAAAGATGGTTTCCTTGTTCCGATCAAAGCACAAACAATACCGTTAAAATTAGACCTTTCTGCCGTCGGCGTGCAGTCTGGTGACTTTAAACCCGGAGACCTTGGCACAGCCCTTGACCCTTACCTAGAACAGATTGCAGCCGAGATGAAGAATATCTGCAAAACAAGAAAAACCGTGGTCTTCCTGCCACTAGTCAAAACCTCTCAGAAATTTACGGAGCTTCTGAATCGGCATGGATTCCGTGCGGCTGAGGTCAACGGGAATAGCCAAGACAGGGCAGAGGTGCTTTCTGATTTCGAGAACAACAAATACAATGTCCTGTGCAACTCTATGCTTCTCACCGAAGGGTGGGACTGCCCAAGTGTGGACTGCGTCGTTGTGCTTCGCCCCACAAAGGTCAGGGCGTTGTATTGCCAAATGGTGGGGCGTGGCACCCGCTTGTCGCCGGAGACCGGCAAGGACAGTTTGCTGCTTTTGGATTTCCTCTGGCACACGGAGCGGCACGAACTTTGCAGACCTGCGCATCTGATCTGCGAGGACTCCAAGGTTGCTGCACTTGCAACCGAAAAAATAGAAGATGAAAAAGGGATGCCGATCGACTTGGAAGAAGCTGTTGAGACCGCCACGCAGGACAGCATCCTACAGAGGGAAGAAGCACTGGCTGACAAGCTTGCAGAAATGCGGCACAAAAAAGCCCGCCTTGTTGACCCGATTCAGTTTGAAATGTCCATACAATCAGAAGACCTTTCTTCTTATGTTCCAGCGTTCGGTTGGGAGATGGGACCTATCACGGAAAAGCAGGTTGATCTCTTATCTAAAAAAGGCATTGATCCAACTGGAATTGAATGTGCAGGGAAAGCAAAGCTCGTTCTGGATAAGCTCAAAAAACGGAGTGAATCCGGGCTTTCCACACCTAAACAAATTAGGATGCTGGAACGCTACGGCTTCCAACACGTCGGTACTTGGCAAGGCAAGGACGCAAGCAACATGATTAGTCGTATCTCTGCTACAGGCTGGAAATTCGTCCCAAAGGGCGTTGACCCAAAAACTTATAAACCAGAAAAAGACGGGTGATGAACGATGGAAAAGCTCAACTTAATAGAGCCGCTCAAGTACATTGACCCGTCTCGATTATCTTACCAAGACTGGGTTGACGTAGGGATGGCTCTCAAACATGAAGGGTACGACTGCTCTACTTGGGATGATTGGAGCCGTGCGGACAGTCGCTATAGAGACGGAGAGTGCGAACGGAAGTGGCAATCATTTAAAGGATCCTCTCTGCCGGTTACCGGCGGAACCATCGTGCAGCTAGCCAAAGAAAACGGATTTCATTTCTTCGACGGCAGCGGCCATGAATTGGATTGGGATGACACCATAAATTATGACGGCGTTATTGTCGATTCTACTTGGGTTGAGCCACAGGATGTATCAGAACCCGACGAATGGCACCCGGAAGAGCAGCTTATAAAGTATCTTGAAATCCTGTTTGAAGCGAGTGAAACGGTCGGCTATGTCACAGAAAGCTGGCAGAAAGAAGAACGATACCTTCCAACTAAGGGCTGCTTTTCACAGACTGCAGGTCAACTCATAGAGGAGCTGAGTAAATGCAACGGCGATATTGGCGCTGTGATCGGAGACTACAACGAAGCTGCGGGGGCGTGGATCCGCTTTAACCCCTTAGATGGGAAAGGCGTAAAAAATGAAAATGTCACGGAATACCGCTATGCGTTGGTGGAGTCCGACGACATGGACATTGAAAAGCAAAACGCTATGGTTCGTGAATTGGAGCTGCCGATTGCCTGCCTTGTCCACTCAGGAGGCAAGAGTCTACACGCCATTGTGAGGGTCGATGCCAAAGACTACGGCGAATACAGGCAGCGTGTGGACTACCTCTATAATATCCTCAAGAAAAACGGGATGACCGTTGACACGCAAAACAAAAATCCGTCCAGGCTATCCAGGATGCCCGGCATCATCCGCAATGGCAACAAGCAATATTTGGTGGATAAGAACATCGGAAAGGAATCATGGGCGGAATGGTTCGAATGGATAGAGGGCATCAACGACGAGCTTCCCGACCCTGAATCCCTTACATCCGTCTGGGGCAACCTGCCACCGCTTTCTCCGCCGCTCATCGACGGCATTCTGAGACAGGGGCATAAGCTCCTGCTTGCGGGTCCATCCAAGGCGGGCAAATCCTATGCTCTCATTGAATTGTGCTGTTCCATCGCAGAGGGTAAGCCGTGGATGGGCTTCCCGTGCTCTCAGGGACGCATTTTATATGTCAACCTTGAATTGGATAGGGCAAGCTGCCTGCACCGCTTCAAGGACGTATACAACGCCCTGCAGTGGCAACCAAATGGCTTACATAATATTGATATATGGAATCTGCGTGGACGCTCTGTGCCTATGGATAAGCTTGCTCCCAAACTCATTCGGAGGGCAGCGAAAAAGAACTATATCGCTATCGTAATTGACCCAATTTACAAGGTCATTACCGGTGACGAAAACTCAGCTGACCAGATGGCCAACTTCTGCAATCAGTTTGATAAGGTGTGCACGGAGCTTGGCTGTGCGGTCATCTACTGCCACCATCACTCAAAGGGATCTCAAGGCGGCAAACGTTCTATGGACAGAGCGTCCGGCTCAGGCGTGTTCGCTCGTGACCCGGATGCGCTGCTCGACCTCATCGAGCTGGATATGACCGACGACCTCTACAAGCAGCAGGAGAACGCCGTGATCGCTTCTCTTTGCGCAGAGCTGCTGAATGCCGCAGGAGAGCTGGAGAACGTCTCAGAGGACGACCGCTACAGTCAGGTGGCTATGCTCAAAGCAATGGAGGAGCTGCTTGCTCCGAGACGATATGAGGCTGCTATGGAAGCTGTAGAGGTCGCTAAGCAGAGTGTTTCCGCCCAAACTGCGTGGCGAATTGAAGGCACGCTCAGAGAGTTTCCAAGGTTCTCTCCTGTCAATCTTTGGTTCCGGTATCCTGTCCACGAGGTAGACGATGTGGGTGTTTTGGGCGACATTCAGCCAGAGGATGGATACACGCCGAGAACGACTTGGAAGAAAAATTTCGGTAAAAAGAAGTCGCCGGAAGAGCGAGAGGAAGATAGAAAAGCCGTTGTAGAATCCGCCTTCGGTGCCTGTGATATGGGGAGCGGGGTCACTTTAAAAGACCTTGCTGAGTACATGGGTGTAGCGGAAAAGACAGCGAGAAGGAGAATAAAAGAACACGGCGGTTTCTGGGTCGACGAAGGGAATGTTGGTAAAAAATAGAGGGACAAAGTCGATTAGGGACAAGTGTCCCTAACAGGGACAAAGTCGGAGAAAGTCCGAGAATGTCCGATTTGGACAAAGTCGGAGAAAGTCCGAGAATGTCCCTAGGGACAGACAGGTACCCCCCCTACGGGGGGGAATAAACAGTGTCCCTGACGGTCACGGGGGAAAGTAGTCGTGCGACAGCTTACGCACGACGACTCCTTCCCCTGTCCGTGACTAAGAATTTTTTGAGCAAACAAATGCTTTAGTGAGGTGAAGCGTACGATGGAGATTTACATTGACGGAATCTGCCCTGTGTGTGGAGCGCATATGGCTGGGACAAACACAGAAAGTATGAAGTGCCTTTCGTGCAGGCACGAAGAAGCTATTTGCCGAGAGGACATAGAAGCAATCACGAGAATAGTCGAAGAACTCGAGAAGAAGAAAAGAGGCGGAGAAGATGCTTGAATTTTTTATGCCGATGGTTCCGCCGACCGTGACACACCAAGAGAAAAAAGTGAGGGTGGTTAATGGCAAACCGATGTTCTATGAGCCACCACAGCTTGCAGACGCAAGAGCAAAACTGATGGCCCACCTGTCGCAGTATAAGCCGGAGGAACCTATGCGGGCTGGTCTGCGTATGTTCTGCAAATGGTGCTTCCCGAGGGGGCGGCACCCTGACGGAGAGTATCGAACCACCAAGCCCGACACAGACAATTTGCAAAAGCTCCTGAAGGACTGCATGACTACCGTCGGCTTCTGGAAGGATGACGCACAGGTCGCCAGCGAGATTTGTGAAAAGTTTTGGGCGGAGGTGCCGGGGATTTACATACGCTTGGAGGCGCTGCCATGACACCAGATGAAATCGAAGATATTGCATTCCAAAACCGAGGGATGCCGGAAGGACTGAACGCCGCCGAACAAATGCTGTTCCAGTCGTTTCGCAAACTCTATGCCTACGCCAAGCTCGTTGGCATGGCACCGGAGGAGGGCAAAGCAGAAAAGGCGGAATTGTTAAAAGCGTTCAGGAAGGCAAATGGAGAAATTAAATATGCACACCATCGCTTGAATTTTTGGATCGAGATAGAAGCGGCCGGGACAAAATTCGCAAAAGAGCAAACCATCGAGAATGCTATCGCATTCCAAAAGGCGGTTTACGGCGTCGGATTGAAAGAGGTGCAAAAATGAGCAAGCCGAGATGCGGCTGGTGGGGATACGTCAAGGATATGATCCGCAGATACCCGGAGTTGTCCGAACAGTATGCAGAGCTACATAACACCTCTGCTGTGGCATCCTATGGGGCTGGCGGTCGCTCAGGAGGCGTTTCGAGGGCAACGGAGGGTATTGCTATCCGCGAGCTGCCGAGTAACGCACAGCGAGAGTATGAGGCTGTCAGGAGGGCGATAGAACTGACAGAGAGATACAGAAATGGGCGGGACAGGCTAACTGTAATCAGGATGGTGCTGTGGGACGAGCAGTGTACGCTGGAGGGGGCGGCGTTGATGATACCGTGTGGATGGAGGACAGCGGCACGATGGCACGGGGAGTTTATCCGTCTCGTTGCTAAAAATTATGGCTTTATGGACTAAGTTGGCATACTAGAGCCAAAAAACCGTGCTAATATACTATCATGGGTTTCAACAGAAATTCATAATCCTTTCCTCCTACCGCCCGGCACCGAGGCGGCACATATCGGGTCCGGCACGCAGGACAAGCCGTAAGCCTGCAACATAGCCCGCAAGGGCTATACGCTGGTGTAGCTCAGTCGGTAGAGCAGCTGATTTGTAATCAGCAGGTCAGGGGTTCGAGTCCGTCCACCAGCTCCAATCAAGAGCAGTCACTGCCGTTTGGCGGTGGCTGCTTTGTTATCCGCAGAAAG
>CAYQRI010000073.1:2505-8743 GCA_964420085.1 uncultured Ruminiclostridium sp. | reverse complement strand
ACAATTTAATATCGACACGCAATGAAGGGAATATGCCGTTTTTCCTCCATCTCAGAGAACGACCGGTTTGGTGTGAGGTCGTATGGAGTAGACTGGCGTCTCACCCCGGAGTGTGAGCTATTTGAGTGGACGTTGTTAGACGTCAATAAGAGTGGTACCGCGGAGAAGCTATGTTTGGCCTTCGTCTCTTTTGGATACATACATCCAAAATGGGCGGAGCCTTTTTTTATCCCCTCCGCCCTTCCAAAACGGAAAGGAACGTGACACCATCATGAAAAATGTCGCAAAATATCGCCCGGGGTACTTCATGCCCCCTGAGCCTTGCTTCGATTGGTCAAAAAAAGAACGCATCGAAAAAGCACCCGACTGGTGCAGCGTTGACCTGCGTGACGGCAACCAAGCCCTCATTACCCCCATGAGTCTTGATGAAAAAATCAGTTTTTATAAATTCCTGCTGGAAATCGGCTTCAAGGAAATCGAGGTCGGCTTCCCCGCCGCCTCCGAAACAGAGTACGAGTTCCTGCGTACCCTCATCGAGGAAGACCTCATCCCCGATGACGTGTTCATCCAAGTGCTGACCCAAGCCCGCCCCCATATCATCGAAAAAACCTTCGATTCCATTAAAGGTGCAAAAAACGTCGTCGTCCACCTCTATAACTCCACCTCCTTCGCCCAGCGTCAGCAGGTGTTCCGTATGGAGGAGGATGAAATTGTGGAGATCGCCGTCAGCGGTGCCAAGCTCTTCAACGACTACGCCGACCAAATGCCCGAAACCAACTTCCGCTTCGAATATTCCCCCGAAAGCTTCACCGGCACCGAAATGGAGTTCGCCTTGCGGATCTGTAACGAGGTGATCGACGTTTGGAAGCCCCGCCCCGACCGCAAGGTCATCATCAATCTGCCCTCCACCGTCGAAATGTCTATGCCACACGTCTATGCCCAGCAGATTGAGTACATCAGCAAAAACCTCCACGACAGAGAACATGTTATCGTTTCCATCCACCCCCATAACGACCGCGGCACCGGCGTCGCCGCCGGTGAACTGGCGCTGCTGGCAGGCGGTGACCGCATCGAGGGCACCCTGTTTGGCAACGGCGAGCGTACCGGCAACGTCGATATCGTCACCATGGCAATGAATATGTTCAGCCACGGCGTAGACCCCGTGCTGGACTTCTCCGATATGCCCCGTATCGTGGCGTTTTACGAGGAGCTGACTGGCTTGTCCGTCGGGTTCCGTCAGCCCTATTCCGGACAGCTCGTCTTTGCCGCTTTCTCCGGCTCCCATCAGGATGCCATCGCCAAGGGAATGCGGTTCCGTGAGGAAACCGACCCCGCCCGCTGGACAGTACCGTATCTGCCCATCGACCCCGCTGACGTCAGCCGTGAATATGAAACCGACGTCATCCGCATCAACAGCCAGTCCGGCAAGGGCGGCATCTCCTACATCTTGGAGCACAACTTTGGCTATTCCATCCCCAAGGAAATGGCCGCCGAGGTGGGTTACTTTATTAAGGATGTCTCCGACCATGCCCACAAGGAGCTTTCCCCTCAGGAGATCCTCGCCGCCTTCTGCCACGAATACCAGAACAAGAATGCCCCCATCGCCTTGCAGGACATTTCTTGGGTGCGTGAGGGCGGCGTGACCATGGCAGACGCCACCTTGGCGATCGGCGAGGAGGTCTATTACCTCAGTGCCAAGGGCAACGGCCCCATCGATGCCATGAGCAACGTGCTCAAAATCGCAAACCCCAACATCAGCTATCACTTTGTGGACTATGAAGAACACGCCTTGGAAACCAACTCCGACTCTCTGGCTTCTGCCTATGTTGTCATTGCCGACGACGAGGGGAACCACTATTGGGGTGTCGGCGTGGACAGCGATATCGCCATGGCTTCGGTCTATGCCCTGATTACGGCGGTGAACCGTGAGAATGCAGTGAAGAAATTCATTAAAATAGACGATTAAACGAAGCACAACCATACGGTAGGGGCGAACTGTGTTCGCCCGGCGGCTACGGCAAAAAACGACCGTGATATCGGGCATTTATCGTTATGAAAGCTCTTGTGTTTAGTTACGAGATTAACAGCGGGCTTCGCCCGCCACGAGATTAACAGCGGCGTTCCGCCGCAGAAGGAGGCGCTCCCTATGGGAATGACAATGACACAGAAAATTTTGGCAAGCCATGCCGGCTTGCCTGAGGTCAAGGCCGGTCAGCTCATCCGTGCCAAGCTGGACATGGTTTTGGGCAACGATATCACCTCTCCCGTCGCTATTCGGGAGTTTGAAAAGGAAGGCTTCACTGGCGTCTTTGACAAAAGTAAAATCTCCATGGTCATGGATCACTTCACGCCCAATAAAGATATCAAGGCCGCCGAGCAGTGTATGCAGTGCCGCAGCTTTGTGAAGCAGTTCGGCATCGAGAACTTCTACGATGTCGGACAAATGGGCGTGGAGCACGCCCTGCTCCCTGAAAAGGGTCTGGTTGCCGCCGGAGACTGCATCATCGGTGCCGACTCCCACACCTGTACCTATGGTGCCTTGGGTGCGTTCTCTACCGGCGTCGGCTCCAGTGATATGGCGGCTGGTATGGCAACGGGCGAAACCTGGTTCAAGGTGCCCGAGGCCATCCGCATCCACCTGACGGGCAAATTGCAGCCCTGTGTCAGCGGCAAGGATGTCATTTTGCACCTCATCGGTCTCGTTGGCGTGGACGGTGCCTTGTACCAGAGCTTGGAGTACACCGGTGAGGGCGTTGCCTCTCTGTCGATTGACGACCGTCTTTGTATTGCAAATATGTCCATCGAGGCAGGTGCCAAAAACGGCATTTTCCCCGTGGATGCCATCACCCGTGCCTATTTGGATGAGCGAGTGACCCGTCCCTACACCGTTTACGAGGCAGACCCCGACGCAGAGTATGTCCGCACCATCGAAATTGACCTCAACACGGTCGAGCCGACGGTGGCATTCCCGCATCTGCCCGAAAATGCCCACCCCATTTCCGAGGTGGGAGATATTAAAATCGATCAGGTCATTATCGGCTCCTGCACCAACGGACGCTTGGAGGATATGGCGATTGCTGCCGAAATCCTGAAGGGACAAGCCGTTGCAGACGGTGTGCGCTGCATCGTCATCCCCGCTACGCAGCATATTTTCCAGCAGTGTATCGAGCTGGGCTACATGACCACCTTCGTTGCAGCCGGCTGTGCCGTTTCCACCCCGACCTGTGGTCCCTGCTTGGGCGGTCATATGGGCGTTATGGCAAACGGCGAGCGCTGCGTTGCCACCACCAACCGCAACTTTGTGGGACGTATGGGCGGCGTTACCTCTGAAATTTATCTGGCAAGCCCGGCCGTTGCCGCCGCTTCTGCCATTGCCGGCGTGATTGCCGACCCGAGAAAGGTGTGAGTTCGATGAATGCAAAAGGATTTGTCCATAAATACGGCGATAACGTGGATACTGACGTGATTATCCCTGCCCGCTACCTGAACATTGCCGACAAAAAAGAGCTGGCTGCCCACTGCATGGAGGATATTGATACGGGCTTCGTGAAGGTCGTGAAGGGCGGCGACGTGATGGTCGGCGGCTATAACTTCGGCTGTGGCTCCTCCCGTGAACACGCCCCCATGGTCATTAAGGAATCTGGCATTTCCTGCGTGATTGCCAAGACCTTTGCCCGTATTTTTTACCGCAACGCCATCAATATTGGGTTGGCGATTTTAGAATGCCCCGCCGCAAGCGAGGGCATTGCGGCAGGGGATGAGGTCTCCGTGGACTTCGACACGGGCATCATCACGAACCTGACCAAAAACGAGACCTATCAGGCCAGCCCCTTTCCGGATTTCATCAAGGAGATCATCCGTGCCGGTGGTCTGATGGCGTCCATCAAGGAAAGACAGGGGGCGAAAGCATGAACTACCAAATCGCAGTCATTCCCGGGGATGGCATCGGTCCCGACATTATCGAGCAGGCGCTGCTTGTCCTTTCTAAGGTAGGGGAGCGGTTCGGACACACCTTCCAGTGCACCAAGGTCTTGGCAGGCGGTGCCGCTCTGGATGCTGCGGGTGAGCCGCTGCCGCAGGCCACCATCGACACCTGCAAGGCATCCGATGCCGTATTGCTGGGTGCCGTGGGCGGCCCCAAGTGGGACACCCTGCCCGGCGACCGCCGTCCCGAGCGTGCGCTGTTGGGCATTCGGAAGGAATTGGGACTGTTTGCCAATATCCGTCCTGCCGTGATTTTCGAGGAGCTGGCGGACGCATCTCCGTTAAAGCCCTCCATTTTGGCAGGTGGTTTGGATATCGTCGTGGTGCGAGAGCTGACGGGCGGCATTTATTTCGGTGAGCGTGGCACCAAGCAGACCGACATGGGACTTGCTGCGTATGATATTGAGCAGTATTCCGAGGGCGAGGTGCGCCGCATTGCCAAGGTCGCCTTTGATATGGCGATGAAGCGGAACAAGCACGTCACGAGCGTGGACAAGGCGAATGTCTTGGAGTCCTCCCGTCTGTGGCGGCGGGTGGTGGCAGAGGTTGCCGCCGAGTATCCCGAGGTCACCTTGGACAATATGTATGTGGACAATGCGGCGATGCAGCTGGTGCGGAACCCGAGACAGTTTGACGTGATTGTGACGAGCAATATTTTTGGCGACATTCTGTCGGACGAGGCGAGCCAGATTACAGGCTCCATTGGGATGCTGCCGTCTGCGTCCTTGGCAGAGGGTAACTTTGGTATGTACGAGCCGATTCACGGCTCTGCGCCCGATATTGCCGGGCAGGACAAGGCGAATCCGACGGCGACGATTTTGTCGGTTGGGATGATGCTGCGGTATACCTTGGGCTTGCCCGAGGAAGCGGATGCGGTCGAAGCGGCGGTGAAGTCCGTTTTGGCGGCAGGCTACCGCACGCCTGACCTTTACACGGGCGAGGGAACCTTGGTCGGCACCGCCGAAATGGGACAAAAAATCGCCGCCGCTGTGTAATCGCCAACCAAACGAACTTGAGATTAGCACCGTGTAACAGTTAATGCTTCTCTTTTCTGAAATGATTAAGATTTAAGTGTTACAAGGTACTACAGCTCGGCAAGCTCCAACTATGCTGCAAAAAGGGCGGCGACTGCGGTCGCCGCCCTTTTATATCAGTGGGGTTCGTTTGACAGACCAAGTAAGTAGTCTGTCGTTGTGTGATAGAATTTTGCGAGCTTGATGATAATCTCCACGGGAACAGGGCGTTCCCCTCGCTCATATTTGGAGTAAAGGGACTGGTCGCACATCAAATATTCCGCAACCTCCCGTTGCTTGAGGTCGGCATCTTCACGCATATCTTTTATTCTGAGTTTCATTTTCATCACCCAGCACAGCATAACGCAGGACAAATCGTCCTATTGACATTTTGGACAACCTGTCCTAAAATATGCTTGAGGTGAGAAAAATGCCTGACTATAAAGAGATGTATCTAACGATGTTTCGTGCTTTTGAAGAAGCAATGAAGTTGCTCATTGCCGCCCAACGTGAATGTGAAGAAACCTATATCAATGATTCGGAACCAGAACGCCCGGCGGCGGAGCGCCGCCCCTAATTCGAGTACGCACCTTTGTGGTTCAATTGACTGATGTTCCCGGTGTGGACGTTGGACAAAACAGCGGGCGAACGCAGTTCGCCCTTGCTGTGCGGTAGCTTCATCCTCCCCGTGGGAGCAGTCGCACTTTATACCGGGAATATACCTCGTTTCAACCGCTATCGTGTAGTCTCGAGTTAAGAGCGGGCTTTGCCCGCCTCGAGATTAAAAGTGGGCTTCGCCCGCCCAGAAACTTCCTGAATCGTGGAATGTGAACTTTTTTCCCAGAGAGTTGACGTTATTCGCATGGGTGTGCTACAATAGCTCTATCTGTTATTTTACTATATATGAGTCTCTGTCATGCACGGAGCTTTGGAAGGAGGAAACGGAATGGAAACCGAACAGCTTACGCTGAGAAGTCAGACGAAGCAGTGTCCCTATTGTAAGGAATACTATTCTGTGACCTATAAATATTGCCCTTTTTGCGACGAAGAACGGAAGGTGGAGGAGCGTAAGGCAGAAGAACGCAGAAATGCAAAACGAGCCAGACGTGCCGTCCAGCCAAAGGAGCCAGAGCGAACTGCACCGCCTCCTGTTGCGGAACGCAGACAACGGGAGCGTCAAGCGCCCCCTGTTGCGGAACGCAGACAACGGGAGCGTCAAGCGCCCCCTGTTGCGGAACGCA
>CAYQRI010000073.1:0-2405 GCA_964420085.1 uncultured Ruminiclostridium sp. | reverse complement strand
GACAACGGGAGCGTCAAGCACCCCCTGTCGCTGAACACAGACAAATAGAACGGGAAGAAATTCCCGTAGAAATCACACGCCCCAACCAAAAAACAGAAGCCGTAAACACCCAAGTAACCACTAAAAAGGGCGGGCTTTGGCGTAAAACCAGCGAGCTGAGCGAGGAAGAAAAAGCCATCCGCCTGCGGGAACGAGAAGCCCGTGCCGCCGAGCGGAAGCGGATCCGAGATCAAAAAGCCCGTGCCGCCGCAGCCGCAGCGGCCGCCGAGGCTGCAAAGAAAACCCCTACCCCCGTTTTTGAAGTGCCCTCTGTGCCTGAAACCTTCGGCTTTGAGGGAGACTTGGCCGCACAGATCGACCCGTCCATTTTAGCCGGAGCGCCGATTTCCCAAGCTGAGCCTGTTATCCTGCAGGTGTCCTCTGTCGAGGAGGGCGTACAAACAATCACAAACGTCACCCCCACTCAGCCTGCCCAAGCTTCCGAGCCGACACAGGCGGACACACAGGTTTCGTCCGCACCCCAAACGTCCGAAAAGCAGACGCCGTCCGCCGAGGCGGAGCAGGATGCGGAGGAACTGACAGCCTCCACCAGAATTTCTGCCCTGCCCCCCGAGGACGAGGCAGAGCGGAGCCGCTGGGAGTTTTTGCGTGCGTTGGAAACCTTTCCCACCGATACGATTTTAGAGGTCGAAGCAGAGGGCGCCGTGGAGACCCTGCCGCAGACAAATCAGATGCCGACACAGCCCCAGCCGACGGTTTCTGTCCCCCCTCAGCCGCAGCCTGTCATACAGCAACAGCCGACGCAGGTGGCGGAGTCTGCTATCACGCCCCAGTCACCTGCACCTCAGACCTTTGTTTCGGTACAGCCCATTGTGCAGGAAACACCTGTCGTGGAGACCGAGCAGAAGCCCATCGAGACCGATGCGGACTTGGATGCACTCCTCAATGAGGTGCGTGGTATTTTGGCCTCCAGTCCGGTGCCTGAAATCGATTTGAATGCTCCGGCAGCGCCCGCAGAGCCTATGCAGCCTGAGCCTGTGGTCACAGAGCCTACGCCTGTGGCGGCGGAGCCTCCTCAGATAGCGGAGCCTGCTCCTGCTATGGTCGAGACAGTGCCGCCTGAGCCTGTCGTTACGGAGCCTCTGCCCGTAGAACCGGCAGAGGCGGTTGCTTCCGAGTCGAAAATCGAAGAATGGGTGCCGATGGAGGACTTGTTCCCTGTCGAGGAGCCGACCCGTGTCATCCCCGCCAAGGAGGTGGAGGAGGCAATGGAGCGTCTGGAAACGGAGGATGCCTCTGCTGTCGTGGAGGAGCCGACCAGAGTGCTTCCCACAGAGGAAATTGCAGCGGCGCTGGACACGGCACCAGAGCTTTTACCTGTCAAGAAGAAAAAACGGAAGCCCGACCCTGCACCAAAAGCGGAGGAGAAAGCCCCCAAAAAGCGGAAGAAGCAGGGGCACGGTCGCACTTGGCTTGCGGTCATTCTTTCTCTGGTTATCATTGTAGCAGCAGTCTTTATTATTGGGAAAAAGGTACTGCCCGTGTTCCAGAACGGAATTTTGGGCGGCGGACAGAGCACACAGCAGCCCAAAGACGATACCGTAGAAAATCTCTCCTTGGATCAGACGGATGTCACCTTGGATAAAAAGGATGCCACCCTCACGCTGAAGCCTGTTTTGGCACCGGAGGGGAGCGTTGCGACCCTCACTTGGAAGAGCGACAACGAAAAGGTAGCAACGGTGGATCAAAACGGCGTGGTCACGCCCGTTGCACCGGGCAAGGCGACTATTTCCGCAACCTCGAAAAATGGTAAGACGGCCGAATGCGTGGTGCGTTGTACCTGGACAGACGAGACCGCTCCGGCAGAGGCAAAGGTGGCGATCAGCCAGACGGAAATGACGATAGATGGTGAGGGCAAGACCAAAACCCTCACCGTGACCGGCACCACGGAACCTGTGAAATGGAGCACCAGCAAAAAGGAAGTGGCAACCGTTGCCGAAGACGGCACGGTGACTGCCGTGGCCAAGGGCAGAGCGACGGTAACCGCCACCATCGGCGAAGAAAAATACAATTGCGAAATTCGGTGCATTTGGTAGCACGAAGCGCGGAACCGTCGTGAGTAGCAGACTAAGACACGGAGCGGAGCAACAAGCCCAAGAAAGCCCTGGAAGGGGTTTGTTGGGTTTGTTGTGCAGTCGCAGTGGCTTAGGCTGCGTAGCGAACAGGTGGAGCGTGACAGGGCGAAGCGCCCGAGCCGTCCCGCCACGGGCTAAGCCACGGAGCGGAGCAGAAAGCGGAGGGAATCCCCGCAGGGGATTTTCGCAGCTTTCTGCGCAGTCGTAGTGGCTTAGAACCGTGAGCAGCGGGACGTGCGAGGCGTGACAGGGCGAAGCGCCCGAGCCGTC
>CAYQRI010000072.1:0-8780 GCA_964420085.1 uncultured Ruminiclostridium sp. | reverse complement strand
GCCAGCGGCGGGATGGCTCACCGCTTCGCTCCTGTCACGGTTCGCACATCCCGCTCCTCGCTGTTCTAAGCCCCTCCGACTGCACAACAACCAGTAAAAACCTGCGGTTTTTTCTTGGGTTGTTGTTCCGCTCCGGGTCTTAGCCAGCGGCGGGATGGCTCACCGCTTCGCTCCTGTCACGGTTCGCACATCCCGCTCCTCGCTGTTCTAAGCCCCTCCGACTGCACAACAACCAGTAAAAACCTGCGGTTTTTTCTTGGGTTGTTGTTCCGCTCCGGGTCTTAGCCAGCGGCGGGATGGCTCACCGCTTCGCTGCGACGCAGCGGTTGATTTTTGTCCCCATGCTGTGGAACTTTTCTTCGTAATCGGTCATGATCCCCTGCACACCGTGCTCGTGTAAATCGTAGGATACCTCACGCAGAGAATAGCCCGCACCCGGAAATTCCAAAACGGAAAAGGTAAACAAATTGAAATTGTCTGTCTTAAAGTGAATTTCGCCGCCCTCAGGCAGAACCTCTCGATACACCCGCAGTAAATCCCGATGCGTCAAGCGACGCTTGGCATGACGCTTCGTCGGCCACGGATCACAAAAGTTGATATAGATACGGGAAACCTCGTCGGGCGCAAACAGCTCCGCCAGATTCGCCGCATCTCCATCTATGAAAAAGACGTTGGAAAGCCCCATGTCCCGTGACCGCTCCATTGCAATGACCATTGCATCCGGCACACGCTCCACCGCCACAAATAAAACATCAGGCTCCGCCGCCGCCGTCTGACAGGTGAAACGACCTTTTCCGCAGCCCAGCTCCACCCGCAATTCCTTCGCCTCCGGCATCAGGCTTCGCCATGCGCCACGCAGCAGCTTCGGCTCCTTCACCTGCCATTTGGCACACGCCTCCATTCGGGGGACTAAATTTTTCTTCTTTCTCATACGCATGGCAGGTTCCTCCTATAATAAATGCGGCACTTCGCCGCTATTTCTCCATAGCCTTGGGCATTTTATCATAAAATCCAACCTTTGTCAGCGGGTTTTTGCGGATTTTCGAGTGTTGCCCTTCATCTTACTCTTGTCGTAGACTTGAAAAAGCGGTATGATGAGATATCACACTATATAAAGGAGGTGACGCCATGGGGATACACGACGGACACAGAGACCGTATGAAACAAACCTTTTTAAGGGGTGGTCTGGAGCCATTCGCAGAGGTCAATGCGTTGGAGCTTCTTCTTTTTTTCTCCCGCAGCCGTGGCGATGTCAATCCTTTGGCTCATACACTCATTGAACACTTCGGCACCCTCTCCGGCGTTCTGGATGCTTCCCCCGAGGATCTGAGAAACGTACCCGGAGTCGGAGAAAACACCGTTGTTTTATTAAAGCTGATTCCCGCCATGGGGGCGAAATACCTCGCCTCCCGCACCGATTCCAATCTCATCGTAAAAAACAGCAGAACGCTGCAAACACTCCTTGCCCCCTATTTTTTCGCCGCAAGAAATGAGATGACCTTTCTGGTCTGTCTGGATGCCAAGCTGAAGCTATTGGGCGTGCGGAAAATCAGCGAGGGCAGCCCCACCGCTACGGATATCAGTATTCGTCAAATTTTGCAGGCGGCGCTTTCCCTGAACACCTCCGTGGTCATTCTCGCCCACAACCACCCAAGCGGCGTCGCCCTGCCCTCCGACGAAGACCTCAGCACCACCCGTTATTTGGCGAATTTTTTGAAGCAGACGGGCATCATCCTCTATGACCATGCCATTTGGGCAGATGACGATATGATTTCCCTGCGAGCCAGCGGCTATTTGGGTCCTTTACTTGCATAACGCACCCGTTCTATTTTCATGCTATGGGAGGTTTTTTCTATGCCACGCTTTGAAGTCGTCAGCGACTACACCCCTTCCGGCGACCAGCCGGAGGCCATTGCTGCCCTGTCGCAGGGCATAAACCTAGGGCTAAACGAGCAGACCCTTCTGGGCGTGACCGGCTCCGGCAAGACCTTCACCATGGCAAAGGTCATTGAGCAGGTGCAGCGTCCCACCTTGGTGCTCGCCCACAATAAAATTCTCGCCGCACAGCTCTGCGCCGAATTTCGAGAGTTTTTCCCCAACAATGCGGTGGAATATTTTGTCAGCTATTACGACTACTATCAGCCCGAAGCCTATATCCCCCACACCGATACCTTTATCGAAAAGGACAGCGCCATCAATGAGGAAATCGAGCGTCTGCGCCACTCCGCCACCTCCTCCCTCTTTGAGCGGCGGGACGTGATCGTTGTCGCCTCCGTTTCCTGCATCTACGGCTTGGGCGACCCCATTGACTACGCTGAAATGGTCATTTCCCTCCGCACAGGGCAGGAACGCACCATCGAATCTCTGCTGCGAAAGCTGACCGAAATCCGCTACGAGAGAAACGACATCGCCTTCGACCGCAACCGCTTTCGGGTACGGGGCGACACTGTGGAAATTTTCCCCGTCTATGCCAGAGATTCTGCCATTCGGGTGGAGTTCTTCGGGGATGAAATTGACCGCATCAGCGAAATCAACGTCGTGACAGGCACCCCGACACGGGTCTTGGAGCACGTCGCCATTTATCCTGCCTCCCACTATGTCGCCTCCAAGGAAAAAATGACACGGGCGATTCAGGAAATCTATCGGGAGATGGAGGCGCAGGTCGCCTATTTTGAAGCCAACAACAAGCTGATCGAAGCCCAACGCATCGCCCAGCGCACCGCCTATGACATCGAAATGATGCAGGAATTGGGCTACTGCTCCGGCATCGAAAATTACAGCCGTGTCATCTCCGGTCGTCCCGAAGGCTCCCCTCCCATGACCCTTTTGGACTATTTCCCCAAGGACTTTTTGCTGATGGTGGACGAGAGCCATGTCACGCTCCCCCAAGTGCGCGCCATGTATGCCGGGGATCGGGCGAGAAAGACCTCGCTCGTGGACTACGGCTTCCGCCTGCCCTGTGCCTTTGATAACCGCCCCCTCAATTTTGAGGAGTTCGCAGAACGCATCCATCAGGTCATTTATGTTTCGGCTACACCGGGACAATACGAACGAACCCGCTCGGGACAAATCGCTGAGCAGCTCATCCGTCCCACCGGTCTTTTGGATCCCGTGGTGGAGGTTCGCCCCGTTTCTGGTCAGATTGATGATCTGGTGGGCGAAATCAACGACCGTGCCGCCAAAAATGAACGGGTGCTGGTCACCACCCTCACCAAAAAAATGGCAGAGGATCTCACCGCTTATCTACAAGGGCTCAGCATCCGTGTGCGCTATATGCATCACGACATCGACACACTGGAGCGTATGGAAATTCTGCGGGATCTTCGTATGGGCAGCTTTGATGTTTTGGTGGGCATCAACCTGCTGCGAGAGGGCTTAGACCTCCCGGAGGTCTCCCTCATCGCCATTTTGGATGCCGACAAGGAGGGCTTCCTCCGTTCGGAAACCGCCCTCATCCAGACGATCGGCAGAGCCGCCCGCAATGCAGAAGGGCGTGTTATCCTCTATGGCGATAAAATCACGCCCTCTATGGCGGCGGCTATGGCGGAAACGGAGCGTCGCCGCTCGCTGCAAGCCGCCTACAACGAAGCCCACGGCATTGTCCCGAAAACCGTGGTCAAAGCGATTCGAGATGTTTTGGAAATTTCCCGTGCACCCTCGGGCAAGGATAAAAAAGCCCCGCCCATGACCCAGAACGAACGCGCACAGTTCATTGCCACCCTCGAAAAAGAGATGAAGGAAGCAAGCAGCCGACTCGAATTTGAATATGCCGCCATCCTGCGGGATCAAATCCTTGCACTCAAAAAAGTATAACATGCACTCTATATCAAAAAAAGGAGGGATTTTTTATGACAGAACAACCTTCTTCGCCGACCAATCTCCCACCACGAAAGTCCAGCTTCCTGCCCACCCTCTGCATTTTGGGCGCAGGCACCTTTTGGGGCTTCACGGGTCTATTTAACCGTCTTCTGTCTCCCTTGGGTATCTCTGCGCCCACGCTGGCTCTGGTGAGAAACACCAGCGCTTGTATCCTGCTTGCCCTGCTCTTTCTCGTATTTGACCGCAGTGTCTTTCGCATCAAGCTCCGCCATATCCCGTCCTTTCTTGCGATGGGCACAGTGTCTATGCTCTTGTTTACCATTGCCTATTTCCGCAGCCAGCAGGTCTCGTCGTTGTCTGTTGCCGCCATCCTGCTTTATACCGCCCCCACGATGGTTGTCCTGCTCTCTGCCGTACTCTTTCACGAAAAGCTCACCAAGAAAAAACTACTGGCACTGCTCATCACCTTCTTGGGCTGTTCCTTCGTCACAGGTGTCTGGAACGGTGGTCTGAGCATCTCGCTGGAGGGCTTATTCTACGGCTTGGCCAGCGGTCTTTGCTATGCCTCCTACTCCATTTTCGGACGCTTCTCTCTGCGGCATTACAAGCCCTTCACCGTCACCTTTTATAATTTTCTTGTGGCAGGTCTCGGCTCTCTGTTCCTCATAAGACCCCAAGAGCTGAGCCTGCTGGTCACCAGTCCTATCGGCATCGGCGCTGCCGTGGGTCTGATGGTCTTCGGCACCGTCCTTCCCTATATCCTCTACACCAAGGGTCTCAACGACATGGGCGACGCCGGCAAAGCCTCCATTCTCGCCAGCGTTGAGCCTGTGGTCGCCTCTCTCGTGGGGGTCATCGCCTTCGGAGAACCGATGGGCATCGGCGTCATATTGGGGCTGCTTTGTATTCTCATTTCTGTTTACATTCTGAGGTAATTCATCATGGCAAAAGAAACCAAAACCAACGTCATGCGGCTGCTGGAAACCGCAGGCATTCCGTATACCCCACATAGCATCCCGCTTTCCAAGGAGGACTCGTTGGACGGCGTAACCGCCGCTCGTCTTTTGGGCAAGCCGGAGGAACAGCTCTTTAAAACACTGGTTGCCGAAGGGGTGAACGGGCTACACTATGTGTATGTCATCCCCGTGGCGGAAACGCTCGACCTGAAAAAAGCCGCACGGGCGGCAGGCGTCAAGTCCATTGCCATGCTGCCACAAAAGAAGCTGCTGCCCCTCACAGGGTATGTCCATGGGGGCTGCTCCCCCGTGGGCATGGCGAAAGCCTTTCCGACCTATTTTGCAGAGGAGGTCATTTTGGTGGATACCATGCTCTGCTCTGCCGGAAAAATCGGCTATCAAGTGGAGGTCAAGCCCAATGACCTCATCGAACTGGTGGGCGGTGAAATCGCCGCCCTGATTACAGGAGACTAACCATGCAAACGCATATTTTCGTCAAGGGTGCCCGTTCCCACAATCTAAAAAATATTGACGTATCCATTCCACGGGATCAGCTTGTGGTGATTACGGGCTTATCCGGCTCAGGGAAATCCTCCCTTGCCTTCGATACCATTTATGCAGAGGGACAGCGGCGGTATGTCGAGTCCCTTTCTTCCTATGCACGTATGTTTTTGGGGCAGATGGAAAAGCCGGATGTGGACTACATCGACGGTCTGTCCCCCGCCATTTCCATTGACCAAAAAACCACCTCCCACAACCCCCGCTCCACTGTGGGCACCGTAACGGAGATCTATGACTATCTCCGTCTGCTCTTTGCGAGAGCCGGTACCCCCCACTGCCCCAAATGCGGCAAGGAAATCCGCCGGCAGAGCATCGACCAGATCATTGACCAGATCATGGCACTGCCCGAGGGGACACGGCTTCAGGTCTTAGCCCCCGTGGTGCGGGGCAAGAAGGGCGAGCACGCTAAGATTTTGGAGTCCGCCCGCAAATCCGGCTATGTCCGCTGTCGGGTGGATGGTGCCCTCTATGAGCTGACGGAGGAAATCCCGCTGGAAAAGAACAAGAAGCACAGCATCGAGCTGGTCATTGACCGTCTGGTGATGAAGCCCGATATCACACGCAGACTGACCGACTCCGTAGAAACCGCCCTGAAGCTTTCCGACGGGCTGCTGCTCATCAATCTGAACAAAGAGGACAAGGACCTCAGCTTCTCGCAGAATTATGCCTGCGAGGACTGCGGTATTTCCATGGAAGCGCTGTCCCCACGGATGTTCTCCTTCAACAATCCCTTCGGTGCCTGCCCCACCTGCACGGGTCTGGGCAGTCAGCTCAAGGCCGATCCGCAGCTCATCATTCCCAATCCCGCCCTGTCTATTTTAGAGGGTGCGATCACCGTATCTGGCTGGCAGAATGTGAAAACCGATTCCATCTCCCGTATGTACTTCGAAGCGCTCTCCAAGGCGTATGACTTCGACCTAGAAACCCCCTTCCAAGACCTATCTGACAAAGCCAAGGACGTGATTTTAAACGGCACCCACGGCGAAAAGCTGTCACTTTCCTACAGCAGAGCCGACGGCAAATCGACCTTCCGACAGGCGTTTGAGGGCATTTTAGCCAACGTCGAGCGCCGCTTTAGGGAAACGCAGTCCGACGCCTCCCGCAAGGACTTAGAAGGCTGCATGACAGAATGTCCCTGCCCCACCTGTCGGGGCAGACGGCTGAAAAAGGAATCGCTGGCGGTCACGGTCGGCGGGGTGAATATCGACGAATTCTGCAAAAAGCCCGTCACGGAGGCGCTGGACTTTGTCCGCACCCTCACCCTTTCCCCCACGCAAATGCAGATTGCCCACCAAATCCTAAATGAGGTCATCGCACGTCTGGGCTTTCTGGAAAACGTCGGACTTTCGTATCTGACCCTGAATCGAAAGTCGGGGACGCTCTCGGGCGGCGAGAGCCAGCGCATTCGGCTTGCCACGCAGATCGGCTCCTCCCTCATGGGGGTGCTCTATATCTTGGACGAGCCGTCCATTGGTCTGCACCAGCGGGACAATGACCTGCTTCTCCAAACCCTCAAGCAGCTGCGTGATCTGGGCAACACCCTGCTGGTGGTCGAGCACGACGAAGACACCATGCGGGCAGCGGATTATATTGTTGATATCGGTCCCCATGCCGGTGTACACGGCGGCGAAGTCGTCGCCGCCGGCAGCGTCGAGGATATTATGGCAGAGCCTGCCTCCATCACGGGGCAATACCTCTCGGGTGCCAAAAAAATCCCCGTTCCCACCAGTCGGCGGACGGGCAACGGAAATTTCCTCACGGTGCGTGGGGCAGCGGAAAACAACCTGCGTCACATCGACGTTTCCATTCCGCTGGGCACCTTCACCTGTGTGACGGGCGTATCCGGCTCGGGCAAGTCCTCCCTCGTGAACGAGATTTTATACCGCCGCCTTGGTGCGGATTTAAACCGCATGAAGCTGCGCCCCGGCAAGCACGACAGCTTAGAGGGCGAGGAATTTCTGGATAAGGTCATTGCGATTGACCAGTCCCCCATCGGACGTACCCCCCGCTCCAATCCTGCCACCTACACGGGGCTGTTTGGGGATATTCGAGAGCTGTTTGCCGCTACGCAGGATGCCAAGTCCCGTGGCTATAGCCCCGGTCGCTTTTCCTTCAACGTGAAGGGCGGGCGTTGTGAGTTCTGCGCCGGTGACGGTCTCTTGAAAATCGAAATGCATTTTCTGCCCGATGTCTATGTCCCCTGTGAGGTCTGCAAGGGAAAACGCTACAACCGTGAGACCTTGGAGGTCAAATATAAGGGCAAGAACATCAGCGACATTTTGGATATGACCGTAGAGGAGGGCTTGGAATTTTTCCAGAATCTCCCCAAGCTGAAGAAAAAGCTGGAAACGCTGTCGTCGGTGGGACTGGGCTATTTGAAAATCGGACAGCCCTCCACCACGCTTTCGGGCGGCGAAGCCCAACGAGTGAAGCTCGCCACGGAGCTGAGCAAGCGTCCGACAGGGAAAACCATTTATATTTTGGACGAGCCGACCACAGGACTGCACGCCTACGATGTCCACAGACTCTTGGAGGTTTTGGACCGACTCGTCGAAAACGGCAACACGGTCGTTGTGATTGAACACAACTTGGATGTCATCAAGTCCGCCGACCATCTGATCGACTTAGGTCCCGAGGGCGGGGCGGGCGGCGGCTCGATTGTCTGCACGGGCACACCCGAGCAGGTCGCCGCCTGCGAGAAGTCCTATACGGGACGCTATTTGAAAAAGCTTTTGGAGGACAGCTGAGAAAAAACCTGCCCTCCCCACCATGCCGGTTTGCCCGAAGCGGCAGGCCAAGTGGTCTTATCACAAAAAAAGGAGGGTGTGCCATGGAGGCTTCTCCCATTGAGCTGATCGCCTTGGAGGGCACTGTTTCCGCCGTTGTCTATCGAAACGAGGAAAATGGCTATACCATTCTTCGTCTTGATACGGCAGACGAGGAGGAGATTACCGTTGTCGGCACCATGCCGGGCATTGCGCCCGGCGAGGGGCTTTGCGTCCGTGGACAATGGACGCACCACAGCACCTACGGCGATCAGCTTCGGGCGGAAATCGTGGAACGGGCGCTGCCCGTCGGCAGAAAAGCTGTGCTAGACTATCTTGCTTCGGGCGCTGTGAAGGGCGTGGGGCTTGCCATCGCCAAACGGCTCGTCGATGCCTTCGGAGAGGATGCCCTCACCGTCATGGAGGAACAGCCGGAGCGCTTAACCGAGGTGAAGGGCATTTCCCCCAAACGGGCAAAGTCGATTCGGGAATCTGTCTCCCGCCAGCTTTCCATGCGGCGGCTCTTGGACTTCCTCTCTGCAAATGCCCTCCCCTTGCAGCTTGCCATGCCGCTGTATCGCAGCTTTGGGGATGTGGCGCTGACGGCAATCAAGGCAAACCCTTACTTATTGGCGGAGGATCCGCTCTTTTTGCCCTTCCCCACCGCCGACCGTTTGGC
>CAYQRI010000071.1:0-8803 GCA_964420085.1 uncultured Ruminiclostridium sp. | reverse complement strand
ACAGCCCCAATGCGATTGGCTATGCGTCCCTTTCTTCTGTGGAAGGCAAAGAGGGGATCAAGGTTTTAACAGTGGGCGGCGTTGCCTGCACAGAAGCAACGGTCTTAGATGGCAGCTATGCCATTCAGCGTCCCTTTGTCTTGGTGACGAAGAAGGATGCCGCCCTGAGCGCCGCCGCCCAGGCATTCTATGACTATGCACTGTCCGCCGATGCATCCGACCTCATCCGCAACGCCGGCGCCGTCCCTGCGGCGGAGCGCCGCACCTAATCTCGGCGGCGGAGCGCCGCAGCTAATCTCGAGTTCGTACGTTTGCGGCTGAATGCAGGTTTCTTCCCAAGGGGGGAGTTGGGTTGCAATCGACCCAATACCGGGAACATCAGTATATTGGACACCGACCGTTGTATTCTCGAATTAAGAGCGGCTTTCAGCCGCAGTTCGCCCCTACGGTATTCCCCCGTCGGGTTGATACCGGGAACATCAGTATATTGGACACCGACCGTTGCATTCTCGAATTAAGAGCGGCTTTCAGCCGCTCGGCGGCGGAGCGCCGCAGCTAATCTCGAGTTCGTACGTTTGCGGCTGAATGCAGGTTTCTTCCCAAGGGGGGAGTTGGGTTGCAATTGACCCAATACCGGGAACGTCCGTCGATTAAAGCACAAAGGTTCGAACTCGAATTAAAAGCGGGCTTCGCCCGCAGAAGGAGTTTCCTATGGAAAAGGTAGTCAATCCGCCCGTTTCACGGGGTAAAAAAGAGAAGCTGGGAGACTCCTCACCGCACCGTGCCAAGGGTGCCTTGGAGCAGGGAATGCACCTTCTCTTTTTGCTGTGTGGGATTGTGGCCGTTGGGTTCGTCCTCGTCATCAGTGCCTATCTGATCGTTTCCGGTGTGCCTGCCATACGGGAAATCGGACTGCTCGACTTTTTGTTCGGCAAGACTTGGCAGCCGACCGGCACAGAGGAAGCCTTCGGCATCCTGCCCTTTATCTTGACCTCTATCTACGGCACCGCCGGTGCCGTGCTGCTGGGCATCCCCTTGGGACTCCTGACCGCCATCTTTTTGGCGAAGGTGGCAAACCCGAAGCTGGCGGCAGTGATTCACATGGCAGTAGAACTGCTGGCAGGCATTCCCTCCGTGGTGTATGGCTTAGTAGGCATGATCGTGCTGGTGCCGGGGATTCAAAAAACCTTTGGATTGTCCTCGGGTGCGTGCCTGCTGGCGGCTATTTTGGTGTTGGCTGTGATGATTCTCCCTTCGATCATCACCGTTTCGGAAACTGCACTGCGTGCTGTGCCGAAGGAATATGAGGAAGCCTCCCTTGCGCTGGGTGCGACTCCGCTGGAAACCGTATTTCGGGTGGTACTGCCCGCCGCCCGCAGCGGTGTGGCCACGGCAGTGGTTTTGGGCGTAGGGCGTGCCATTGGCGAAGCCATGGCGATTATCATGGTGGCGGGCAACGTAGCGAATATGCCGAGCCTGTTCGGCTCCGTTCGTTTCCTCACCACGGCAATCGCATCGGAAATGTCCTATGCTACGGTGGGTAGTTTGCACCGAGATGCACTGTTTTCCATCGGTCTGGTGCTGTTTCTATTCATTATGCTGAATAACGTGCTGCTGCATACATTCATCAAAGAGAAGAAGGGGGCCTAACAATGCAACCATTGTCATTTCGACGTAGGGCGTATGAAAAAACGTGGAAGGGTCTGCTGTATCTGGCAGCCGCTGTGACCTGTGGTCTGCTGATTTTTTTGATTGGCTATATCTTTTTCAGAGGGATGGGCAGCATCAGCTGGTCATTTCTGAGCGGAGAAACCAGCTATATTAACGATAGCATCGGCATCTTGCCCAATATCCTGAACACGCTGTATATTATTTTTCTGGCGATGCTTCTGGTTCTGCCCATCGGCGTGGGTGCTGCGGTCTATCTGACCGAATACGCCACCAACCGTCGTGTGGTTGCCGGCATTGAATTTGCCACAGAAACCCTGATGGGGATTCCGTCCATTTTGTTCGGCTTGGTGGGTATGCTGTTCTTCCTCCGCTTTTTGGGGCTGAAGGCAGGTATTTTGGCAGGCGGACTGACCTTGGTTATCATGATTTTGCCGACCATCATCCGCACCACGCAGGAGAGCCTGAAAACCGTGCCGCAGTCCTATCGGGAGGGTGCGCTGGCCTTGGGGTCGGGCAAGTGGCACATGGTGCGAACCGTCGTCCTGCCCAACGCCATCGACGGCATCGTGACAGGCTGTATTTTGTCCATCGGACGCATTGTCGGCGAATCTGCCGCCCTGCTGTTTACGGCAGGCTTTGGCTTGGAGCTGAACGGATTTTTAACTTCGTTGGAATCCTCCTCTGCCACGCTGACCGTGGCACTGTACGTCTATGCAAATGAACGGGGCGAAACCGGTGTGGCCTTTGCTATCGCTGCGATTCTGATGCTGTTGGTGTTCATCATCAACCTCTCTGCCTCATGCTTGGGCAAGAGACTCAAAAGAGTTTGAGGGAACCAGCCTGTCACACGTTCAGTTATTAGAGATTCCCTTGAGCAATCCAACGAAAAGGAGCTGTGTTTCATGGATAGTATCACCGTCAAGGATTTAAACCTCTGGTATGGGGCATCCGGAGGGAAAAATAAAGAGAGCCACCACGCCCTGAAGGATATCAACGCCGCCATTCCCGCCAATCAGATTACGGCGCTGATCGGACCGTCCGGCTGTGGAAAGTCCACGTTTTTAAAAACGCTGAATCGTATGAATGATTTGGTGCCCGACGTTCGTATCGAGGGAGAGGTTCGGTTCCACGGGGAGAACATTTTGGATAAAGAACTCGATGTGGCATGGCTGCGCAAGGAAATCGGCATGGTGTTTCAAAAGGCAAATCCATTTCCCATGAGTATTTACGATAATATCGCCTATGGTCCACGCACCCACGGCATTCGCCAAAAGGCTATTTTGGATGAGCTGGTGGAGAAGGCGCTGCGGGATGCCGCCATTTGGGACGAGGTGAAGGACAGACTCAAACGGAGTGCCTTGGGGCTTTCGGGCGGACAGCAGCAACGGCTCTGTATTGCCCGTGCGCTTTCCAATGAGCCGGAGGTTCTGCTGATGGACGAATCCACCTCTGCCCTAGACCCCATTTCGACGGCTAAAATAGAGGACTTGGCGGTAGAGCTGAAGAAGAAGTATACGGTTATTATGGTGACACATAATATGCAGCAGGCGGTCCGTGTTTCCGATCAAACTGCGTTTTTCCTGCTGGGAGAGCTGGTGGAGTTTGGAGAAACCGATCAGATATTTTCTCTGCCGAAGGATAAACGCACGGAGGAATATATTACCGGGAGGTTTGGATGATGCGGGACAAATTCAATATGCAGCTGGATGAGCTGTATGAAAAGCTGGTTTTGATGGGTACGCTTTGCCAAAATGCCATTGCCCTCGCAGTTCGCACCTTGGGTGAGGAGGGGGCAGCTGCTAAGGAATTGGAATACAGGGTGCTGGAGATTGACAGTCGAATCGACGATATCGAGCGGGAAATCGAAGCACTGTGTACGAAGCTGATTTTAAAGCAGCAGCCCGTGGCAGGAGATTTGTTATGTGTGACGGCTGCGCTGAAGATGATCACCGATCTGGAGCGCATTGGCGACCAGGCCGCCGACATTGCGGAGCTTTCGACCTTTATTGTGGGAGCAGAGCTATTACATCTGGAGCATTTGGGTAAAATGGCGGAGGAAACCATTTACATGGTGAAGGAAAGTGTTCGTTCCTTTGTGGAGATGGATCTGGCGCTGGCGAGAAGTGTTATCGCCTATGATGATGTTGTGGACGACTGCTTCCAGCGCATCAAAGCGGTGCTTGCCGAACGTATTGCCGCCGACAGCAGCCGTGGCGAGGAGTATTTGGATATTTTAATGGTTGCCAAATATTTGGAACGTATCGCTGACCATGCCACCAATGTGGCAGAATGGGTGGAATACGCCAAAAGCGGAAACCGTTCTAAGAACGGTCAAATTTACAAAAAAGGCGGAAATTAACCAAAATTTAACCTTATTCTGCTTGCTGATTTTACGCACAGTGGGTAAAATCTACCGTGGAGAAAATATGGTGCTCACTTTGGGCATTTCACGATAAAGGATACTGTGTGTAAGAAAAGGAAGGAGAGATAACGACATGGATTTATTTGACGTGTTAACCCTCATAGGCGGTTTGAGTCTATTTTTATTTGGCATGAACCTGATGGGGAATGCCTTGGAGAAGCGTGCCGGCGACAGCTTGAAGCTGCTTTTGGGTAAGATCACCGCCAATAAGTTTTTGGGCTTTTTGACGGGTGTGGGGGTCACCGCCATCATTCAAAGCTCCTCCGCCACAACTGTTATGGTGGTGGGCTTTGTCAACTCTGGCCTGCTCACATTGAGACAGGCGATCAGTGTCATTATGGGTGCCAACGTCGGCACCACCGTGACCGCTTGGATTTTGAGCCTTACGGGGCTGGATAGCAGCAATATCTTTGTTCAGCTCTTGAAGCCGACCTCCTTTACCCCCATTCTAGCGCTCATCGGTGTGATCTTCACGATGATGGCAAAGAATGAGAAGCGAAAAGACGTCGGCACCATTCTGCTGGGCTTTGCCATTTTGATGTTCGGTATGGATACCATGTCGGATGCCGTTGCGGGACTGAGCCAAGTGCCCGAATTCGGCAACATTCTGCTGATGTTTGCCAACCCCGTATTTGGCGTGCTGGCAGGTACCTTGCTCACTGCCATTATCCAAAGCTCCTCTGCCTCTGTCGGTATTTTGCAGGCACTTTCTGCGACCGGGCAGGTGACCTTTGGCGCAGCAATCCCCATCATCATGGGTCAGAATATCGGTACCTGTGTGACGGCGATGCTGTCCTCTGTGGGCGCCAACAAAAACGCAAAGCGAGCCGCCCTTCTCCATCTGCTCTTTAACGTGGTGGGTACGGTTTTCTGGCTGGTGGTGTTCTATACGCTCAATGCTTTCATCGGCTTTGCCTTCGTGGGGCAGACGATAGATCAGCTGGGCATTGCCATCGTGCATACGGTCTTTAACCTGCTGTGTACCGTTCTTCTGTTCCCGTTCTCTGAATTTTTTGAAAAATTGGCGTGCCGCCTGATTCCCGATGCCAAGGCACCCGATCAGATTCAGGTGCTGGACGAGCGTTTGCTGAATACCCCCGCCATTGCCATCGGTCGTTCCTCTGAGGTGGCAGAGACCATGGCACGTATTTCGATGGATGCGATGCGGACGGCGATGCAGACCATTCAAAGCTACGATCCCAAGGTGGCCGAAGCCGTCCGAAAGACGGAGGATGAGGTCGATCAATATGAGGATATTCTGGGCAGCTATCTGGTGAAGCTCGGCAGCATGGATCTGAGTGCGACGGCCAGCCGTCAAACCTCCAAGCTGCTGCACCTCATCGGTGACTTCGAGCGAATTTCGGATCACGCAGTGAATGTTTTGGAATCTGTCGAGGAGATGAGAAACAAGGGGCTTCACTTCTCGCCGCAGGCGAAGAATGAAATGGATATTCTCACCGCTGCTGTGGGTGAAATTATGGAGCTTTCCCTGGAGGCCTTTTTGAAGAACGACGTTGCCCTTGCCCACAAGGTGGAACCGCTGGAGGAAGTGGTGGATACCTTGAAGGAGCAGCTTCGCACCCGTCACATTTTGCGGCTGCAAAAGGGTGAATGCACCATTGAGCTTGGCTTTGTTTGGTCGGATCTGCTGACCAGCCTGGAGCGTGTGGCAGACCACTGCTCCAACATTGCCGGCTGTATCATCCAGATGTCCCATAATAACCTAGATGTGCATGACTATCTGGATAATGCGAAGGCAAGTGGTGCAGGCTTCCTGGAGGAATATGAAGCCTATGCGCAGAAATACGCATTGATGTAAAATTCTCTCTTTTCTTAAGTATCAATAAAAAGTTGGAGTGCCCAAGCGATGCTAGTCGTCGCTTGGGCACTTTGATCTTCAAACAAAAAATGCCCCTTTGCAGAGCGTGTTGCTTCTGTAGTATACTGGTAAAAAACGGCAAGGGAATGTTGGTTTTCATCGTGCTCGCCTTTCTAGTATTCATAATTAGACAGTTGAAGTACACACTACAATATGTTAAACTCATTTATATCCATGCAAAGCAAATTTTTTAAATCGGTAGTGACTAGGATGTAAGGCTCGGTGAGCATACTTATTTTGGCTTGATGTACTTTTTCATATGGGAGGACTTATGAAGAGAACAACAAAACGGATATTCATCGCGGCAGCATCAATCATACTCGTGATTGCAGCCGCCAGTTTGATTGGCTACTATGGATTTTATGCCCGTGTGTATAATCAGTCTAATGTGAAGCAAAACACCGAAATTGGCAGCAATATTCAGGAACTGACACTGCACCAAATCGTCACCGATCTGGTGAATTTCCCCGACCGCTTTGCCGGTACTAAGGCAAATGCTGAAGCTGGACAATATATTCGTAATTACTTTACAGCAGTAGGGTTGCAGCCCTATGACGAAGAAGGTTATTATCACAGTTTTCGTGGCAAGTGGCTAAAAAATTCTGACTATTATTACCTTTCCGTCGATGGAACGGTGGAAAATGTAGCGGGGAAAATTGTCGGTGCGGACTCCTCTAAGGCTGTGGTTCTCTCTGCCCATTTTGACTCCTATATGAGCAAGGGCGTCTTGGATAATGCCACCGGTGTGGCCGTGCTGCTGGAGCTTTCCAAGCGCTTGGCCGAACAGTTTCCATCCGGCACCTATCCGGTGGATATCGTTTTCGTGTCATTTAACGCTGAGGAATGCGGACTCTTGGGCAGCAGACCCTTTTATGAGGATATGACCAAGCGGTACAAGGAATTTTATAACATCAACATGGATGTTGTGGGCGCATTGGACAAGCCCCTCGCATTCCACAATTTAGATGCCAACTCGGCATCCCTCTATGCCGATTTCCTGCCGATTTTAAACGAGCATGACATCCCGATTGATCACGATGCCATCTACGCTGCCGATGTTGAAAACAACCCTTTGGGGCGCAGTGATCATGTAACCTTTCAGGAAAACGGTCATGCAGCCATTATTCTTGGGGAATCAAAATTACAGGGATATACCAATACCCAGCGAGACCAGGATATGGCTGCAATTGACTTCCCGGAGCTTGCACGATTAACCGATGCCGTGGAGCAGTTTATCCTAACAACAAATGGGAGCCTATATTGAGACATTCAAAGAGAGCCACTATACCATGTATCGGTGAAGTGGCTCTGCTTTTTATCAAGACAGTTTGAAATCTTTAAGAACTCTTAAGTTGATTTTGTCTGGATTAACGGATAAAATATGACAGAGTATCAACATTGGCTTGCCCATTGAATTTGCAGAGGTGAATATATGAAACAATTGATAAAATGCTCATTCCATAGCGCCCTAAAAAACTGGCCTACTCTGTTGGCTTTTACCATACTCTACAAAATGTTCAGCTACTCCATTCTCTATTCTATTACAAGCGATTTGCTCGCGCTCATTTTAAAAACAATGGGACTCCCTTATTTATCTGCCGAAAATCTGCGGCTGGTGCTATTTTCTCCAATCCCACTGCTTCTGTGCCTGTGCTTGATTTTGGTGACTGCTTTTTCCGTGTTTTTTGAAACAGTAGCACTCTATGTCTACTGTGAAGCAGGCTGGCAACAACAGCGCATTTCCATTGTAGCCTTACTCAAACAAACCCTGCTGCACTGCAAGAAGCTCTTTCATATACAAAACCTATTGCTGTTTTTGGGCTTTATTCTCACCACAATTTTGACCGCCCTTCCATTTTCACCCTATATACTTCAGTGGATCAATATCCCAGAGTTTATCATGGGATTCATCCAGCAGAATACAATGCTATTTCCTGTTTATATTTTTGTGACTGTGCTTGCAAATTTTGTTTGTTTTCTGTTCCTGTTTTTTCTGCCAAACACACTGTTTCAAAATCAGACCATAAAAAACGCATGGAAAGATGGACTTCAGCTGCTGAAAAAGCGGAAAATCATAACATTATTTTACATTTTAGGAGCAATCACCCTATTTACAATCATAATGGTAGGGCTGATTGGCATTGCAATTCTTGTCCTAGTGCAGTATACAAAGTTTGTAGAAATTCCGAGCAAGGTAGTGAGTACCTTTACGATTTACTTTTATCGTGCAATACCTGTGGCAATATTCATCATCAGCACACTTGCAACCATTTGGCTCTTTGCGCTGATCACGAGCCTGTTCCATCAGTATCAAGGAGACATCAAACCCACTGTGCCTGCAAGAGGTACGTCAGGAAAACTTTATCGCATGAAGCAAGCTGCAACAGTTGGAATGGCGATTGCGGCGGTGCTCATATTCAGTGAAACAGAACTGGTAGGCGCCTTTGTGGGAGAGGCTAACAGCAAGCCAGAAATTGTCGCTCACCGGAGCGGTGCGTTATTTGCGCCGGAAAATACCATAGCTGCGCTGAATCATTCAATTTCCACAGGGGTGGACATGGTGGAAATTGATGTGCAGGAGCTGAAAGACGGAAGTCTTATTCTGCTGCACGATGACAGCTTTGGTCGCACCACAGGAGTGAACAAAAAGGTGTGGGAGGTGGGCTATGATGAGGTGAAAACCTATGATGCAGGAAGCTGGTTTTCCTCCGAGTTTGCCGGAGAGCCTATTCCTACGTTGGAGGATATTTTGAAGCAGGCCAAGGGAAAGATTCATGTGATGATTGAGCTGAAATTTACGGGGCATGAAAAGAACTTAGTGCGTGGTGTCA
>CAYQRI010000070.1:4364-9045 GCA_964420085.1 uncultured Ruminiclostridium sp. | reverse complement strand
GGATTCCACTATAGTGGCATCAAAACAGTATCCAAATCTTGGAACAACGGATGGGTGCTATAGAAAGAGAAGGTGTCCACTGTGGCACTATCCCAGGCGGAGGAGCGGGAAGCGGTGAGCCGTCGTGAGTAGCAGGCTAAGACACGGAGCGGAACAACAACCCAAGAAAAAAGTATTTTTTCTGGTTGTTGTGCAGTCGCAGTGGCTTAGAATGCGTAGCGAACAGGCGAACCGTGACAGCGACGACTCAATCACCCCGGGATGCAAGGGGTCGCAACCCCTTGCTGCTCTTTCCGTCTGCTTTCTCCAGAGAAAGCGGACAACCCCCGCCCGGGTAGGGCGACGTCCTCAGGCGGTCGCAGACCGCCGTCGTCCCCGCCCCGTGGGCGGAGAAACCCCCGTCCCCCCGTGGGGGGAGAAGCAGAATTTCATACCGGGAATATAAGCCCATTAAACCGCAAAGGTACGAACTCGAATTAGAAGCGGCGCTCCGCCGCCCCCCAAAGGTACGAACTCGAATTAGGAGCGGTATTCTGCCGCATCACACAATTTACTATAAAATGATAAAATAGGGAGCATACGTTCAATGGATACTTTACAAAATTTCCGCCGCACAGACTATTGCGGCACCTTCTGCTCTGCCCATATCGGACAGGAAATTTCCGTCTGCGGCTGGGTGCAGCGTCAGAGAGACCTGGGCGGTCTGATTTTCGTCGATCTGCGTGACCGTACCGGATTGTTACAGCTCTCCTTCGACGACAGCACCCCCCGTGATATCTTTGAAAAGGCCTCCGCTCTGCGGAGTGAATTTGTCATCGCCGCCAAGGGCGAGGTGCGGGAGAGAGAGTCTAAAAATCCCGACCTGCCGACCGGCGATATCGAGCTGAAGGTCACCGAGCTTCGCCTGCTCGCCAAGGCAGAGACGCCACCCTTTGAAATTGTGGAAAACTCCGATGTCAAGGACGTGGTGCGTCTGAAATATCGGTATCTCGATTTGCGCCGCCCCGATATGCAGCGGACGATGGCACTCCGCCATAAAATCGTAAAAATCTGTCGGGACTACTTCGACGAGAACGGCTTCTTGGAGATCGAAACCCCCATCCTCACCAAGTCCACCCCCGAGGGCGCCCGTGACTATCTGGTGCCCTCCCGTGTGCATCCCGGCACCTTCTACGCCCTGCCCCAGTCCCCGCAGCAGTATAAGCAGCTGCTGATGCTCTCCGGCTTCGACCGCTACTTCCAGATCGCCCGCTGCTTCCGTGATGAGGATTTGCGTGCAGACCGTCAGCCTGAGTTTACACAGGTGGACTTGGAGATGTCCTTCTTGGATGAGGAGCAGATCCAGAGCTTGCAGGAGGGCTTCCTGAAGCGTGTGTTCAAGCAGATTCTGGACGTGGAGGTACAGACCCCCTTCCAGCGGATGCCGTGGCGTGAGGCGATGGAGCGGTTCGGCTCGGATAAGCCCGACCTGCGGTTCGGCTTTGAGCTTTGCGACATTTCCGATATCGTGAAGGACTGCGGGTTTGGCGTGTTCTCTGCACCCGTGCAGGAGGGCGGCTCCGTGCGTCTGATTAACGTGACACAGCACGCCAAGGACTTCCCCCGTAAGAAAATTGATAAGCTGGTGGACTTTGTTAAGACCTACAAGGCAAAGGGCTTGGCTTGGACGAGAATGCTCGACGGCAAGGTGACCTCCTCCTATCAGAAGTTCCTGACGGACGAGGAAAATGCAGCAATTCTGGAGCGTGCCAATGCCAAGGACGGTGACCTGCTTTTGGTTGTGGGTGATGCGAAAAACGACGTGGTCTTTGCGGCTTTGGGTGCACTCCGTATCGAATGTGCCAAGCAGCTGGAGATTCTCGACCCGATGGACTTCAAGTTCCTGTGGGTGACGGAGTTCCCGATGTTCGAGTTCTCTGAGGAGGAGGGACGCTATCAGGCGATGCACCATCCCTTCACGGCACCCATGCTGGAGGACGAGGATAAGATGCTCACAGACAAGGCAAGCTGCCGTGCCAGAGCGTATGACATCGTGTTAAACGGCACGGAATTGGGCGGCGGCTCCATTCGAATCAACACCCCCGAGATGCAGACCAAGGCCTTTGAAGCACTGGGCATTTCCGAGCAGGATATCGAAGAGCGGTTCGGACATTTGGTGAATGCATTCAAATATGGCGCACCCCCCCACGGCGGCTTGGCCTATGGCTTAGATCGTCTGGTGATGCTGATGACGGGTGCGACCTCCATCCGTGACGTGATTGCCTTCCCGAAGGTGCAGAATGCGTCTGACCTGATGATGAACTGCCCCGACGTGGTGGATGCCAAGCAGCTGGACGACTTGTCCATTGCGATTACCCGCACGGAAGAACACGAGGGATAATAGAATCGGAGCGCCGCATCAAAGCGGGAAAAATAAAGTCTGTGATGAAAAAGGGGGAGCCACGAACGTACTGTGTGGCTGCCCCTTTTTTTGGTTGCGGATATTCTATATAGAATGCTCTCGAGGTGAAGTGATGTACTATAAACGCCTAAAAGACTTGCGGGAGGATCACGACCTGCGCCAAAAGCAAGTTGCGGAGATATTGGGGATTGACCAGAGGGTCTACAGCAATTATGAAACAGGGAAGCGGGAGATCCCAAGCAGATTTTTGAGCATACTTGCGGACTACTATAAAACGTCAACGGATTATTTGATGGATCGCACAGATCATCGCAGTCCATATGAACGGAAGCGAAGCAAATGACGCAGAAAGACAGAGAGCGCACACGGTAGACTTCTTGCTACCTTGTGCGCTCTCTGTCTGTTTGTAAGCAGTAGTCCGGGACGATCCACAATATCTCCACACCGTGTGGAGAATCTGTACAAGGTCTTGTAAAATGGGGCGGATAAGTTATCCACATAGTGTGGATAACTGTTGAAAATTGCGCCAGGAAAAGAGGGTGGCGCCGCACGAGTGTCCTTGTCGAGTGGACACGGAAAGACAAAAAATCAAAAAGCGTGTCCGCCGTAGAAAGACACGCAAAGTCCGCCGCACAGCGACACATAAAGCCCCTCTTTTTTTCATACAGTGTCTGGAAAGGGGGTGACGGGTTGCGGGCTGTTGTTGTCTTAACGGTGACGGGGGCGCTGTCCCAGCTCATCGGATTTGTCTACCGCATCTTCCTCACCAGAATGGCAGGCGCGGAAATTTTGGGTCTGTTCGAACTGATTCTTCCCGTCTATTCCGTGCTGCTGTCCTTGACATTGGTGGGACTGACCACGTCGGTTTCCAATCTATCCGCCCGCTATGAAGCGCTGGGCAATCGACGGGCGATTGATGGACTGAGAAGTCAGGCGATTTGGTTATTTTTCTGCCTGTCCATTCTTCCTTGCTGTCTTTTGATGCTTGGCTCCGATGCGGCGAGCGTGTTGCTGTTGGGGGATGCCCGCACGCAGCTCGGTTTGATTCTACTCCCGCCGTGCCTGTTGCTGACCGGCATTGAGAACATCCAAAAGCACTATTTCTATGGAACGGGTCGTGTGATTCCGGCGGCGCTGACAGACTTAACAGAGCATTTACTCCGTGCGGTTTTGATCTTGGGCTTACTGTTTTATGTGAAGCCGCCAACCGCCGAGCGTGCCGTGGGAACGATCGTGTTTGGTATGGTTTTGTGCGAGATTTTCTCTGCGGTGACGCAGTCGGTGCTGTTTCGGCATTACTTAGGGGAGCGCAGGACGCTGACAGGAGCGGGTGTACCCCCCGTTGCTTTGCGGCGGCTGATCTATCAAATTGGGGTGCCCGTGGGGCTTTCTGCGGTATTGGGGAACGTGATTTCCTCCGTGAATGCGATTTTGATTCCGAGGCTTTTGGTGCAGGGGGGCATGGAGCAGAGTGAAGCGGTGTCTGCCTACGGCGTGACCTTTGGTATGACCATGCCGATGCTGCTCTTGCCGACGGCCTTTTTGAGTGCCTTAGGGCTGGTGCTTGCACCGAAGCTGTCCCGTGCGGCGGCCTTGGGTCGGCGAGCTGAGATTCGCCAGCAGGTGCGGCGGTCTGTGGGCATGGCAAACTTGATTTTGATTCCGGCGTTGGCGCTTCTGGCGGTTTTGGGGCCTGCGATTGGCGGGGCGCTCTATAAGGAGCCGACGGTGGGGCAGAATTTACCCATTTTGGCGTTAGGGCTTCTCTTTGGCTGTTGGCAGACTCTATTTGCGTGCGTATTGAACGCACTGAACCGCCAAGTCCACTATGCTGCGTTGGCGCTGGTTTGCGATATATTGGAGTTAATTCTGACGTGCCTCACGGTCAGCCGATGGGGGATGCTGGGCTATGCGGTGAGCTATGCCATCAGTACGCTATTGGGTGCGGTTTTGTCGTGGTGGGTTGTTTCACGGGAAACAGAGCTTCGCCTGCCGGTGTTTCGATGGTTTACGGCACCGCTGCTTGGCTCCTGCTTGGCGGCGGCGTGTGCCAGCCTGATGGAAGGGGTGCTGCTGCGTGATGGGTCGGCGGCACTTCCGGCGGCGTGTGGAGCCTTGGTGCTGGGGATTGTGTTGTATCTTTCTTCTTTGCAAGCCATGGGCGTACTCATCAGAAAGAATGCGGTCAAAGAGCGCAGTTAATTTCGAGATTGCACGATTGCGAGTGAATGCAGACGGGTGCCCAAGGGGAGCATAGGTGGGAAAACTATCCACGCACCA
>CAYQRI010000070.1:0-4264 GCA_964420085.1 uncultured Ruminiclostridium sp. | reverse complement strand
TGAATGCAGACGGGTGCCCAAGGGGAGCATAGGTGGGAAAACTATCCACGCACCACCTTCCCCTTGGGCACATAAGTAAATGGAAGCACAAAGGTAGGAACTCGAGCCTAAGAGCGGGCTTCGCCCGGCGGTCAAAGACCGCAGTTAATTTCGAGATTGCACGATTGCGATTGAATGCAGACGGGTGCCCAAGGGGAGCATAGGTGGGAAAACTATCCACGCACCAACTTCCCCTTGGGCACATAAGTAAATGGAAGCACAACGGTACGAACTCGAGATTAACAGCGGGCTTCGCCCGCCGGGCGGATATGGAATCCGCCCCTACAGGGGTAGGGGATTGCCTAGCCTGTGTAGGGGACGATTCGATATCGTCCCGCATTCGCCCGCCAAGTTGATACCGGGAACATAGGTTGATTTAACCGCAAAGGTGCGAACTCGAATTAGGGGCGGCGCTCCGCCGCATCGCTTCGGGCTTTGGGGATTCTAATGGTTAAAAGGACGCTGTCGCCCTCCTCCTTGCGGTCGCATTTCACATCCACACCGGCGGAGCGCATCACCGATAAGCCGTGGTCGACGGAATTGAGGAAGAACCGAACATCTCGAATGAGGAGCGGTCGGCGTGCTTTTTTCTCAGAAGGCACCATTTTTAGGCAGCCTTCGACGTATTGTTCCGTACGGGCGACCGTCCAGCTTTCCTTCACCACCAGCTCGGCAGCTTCGGTTTGGGCGGCGCTTGTGGGCAGACGCAGCAGAGCACGGGCGTGACGCTCTGTGAAGCCGTTTTTGCGGAGCAGCTCCAAGGCACTCTCCGGGAGCTTTAGGATGCGGAGCTTGTTCGCCAAGGCGGACTGCGATTTCCCAACCTTTGTGGCGGCCTCCTCTTGCGAAAGACCATAGACATGGATGAGCCGTTCCAACGCCTTTGCTTCTTCCCAAAAGTCCAGGTCTCGCCGCTGGACATTTTCGATGAGGGAAAGCAAGCAGGAATTTTCACGGTCAACCTCCATCACCAGACAGGGGACTTCGGTTAGCTTACAAATCATGGCGGCACGCAGCCGTCGTTCTCCTGCGATCAGCTCATAGCGGCCACCACCCTTTCGGCGGACGGTGAGCGGCTGAAGAATCCCGTGGACACGGATGCTGTCTGCCAATTCCGCCAGTCCGTCTGGGTCGAAATAACGGCGGGGCTGATCGGGGTTGGGGGAGATGGACTCCGGCGAAAGCATGGTGACACGGGTACTTTCCAATAATCCACGTTTATATAAAACCGGCATAGTTCTGCCCTCCTTTCTCAGAGTATCCATAGTTTACCATTTCCCCCGAAAAAATTTTTGGGAAGCCTGTCGGCGGGCGAAGCCCGCTATTAATTTCGAGATCGGTTGGTAGTGCTACAATGCAGATGGACGCCCAAGGGGGGAGCAGTAGGGGACGATGCCCACATCGTCCCGGCGGGCGAAGCCTGCTATTAATTTCGAGATCGTAGCGTTGTGGTGGAAATTACATGGGAGCCCAAGGGTGACGTGTTTTTTTATTCCCTCTTTTCCCTTGGGCAACAGAGTGGATTGAACGACAAAGCTAAGGACTCGAGATTAGGGGTGGCGCTCCGCCACCGGGCGAAGCCCGCTATTAATTTCGAGATCGGTTGGTAGTGCTACAATGCAGATGGATGCCCAAGGGGGGAGGTAGGGGACGATGCCCACATCGTCCCGGCGGCTGAAAGCCGCCCCTAATTCGAGCCTAGACGGTGGCGGTTGAATCGACTGGGACGTAGCGGGGCGATATGGAATCGCCCCCTACACAGGATAGGCAACCCCCTACAGAGGTAGAGGGACGCCATGTATGGGAATCTACACCTCAGCAAATAAAAAAGCCGCCCCCCGAACCGTAGTTCGGGGGGCGGCTGTGTGCATGAAAAGACAGGATATAAATTAGCGCTTGTTGGACTTTCTCCAGATGCCCATCTTAGCAGCATCCTGAATCAGACCCTCACGCAGGTCGGGATGTGCAACAGAGATGATAGCTTCTGCACGCTGCCAGGTGTTCAGACCCTTCAGGCAGACAATGCCATACTCGGTGACCAGATTATGGACAGCGGTACGGGGATCGGTGCAGATTGCGCCGTTGGTCAGGGTGGGGACGATACGGGACTTCAGGGAGCCGTCCTTGCCGGTGAGGGAGGAGGACATACAAACGAAGCTCTTGCCGCCCTTGGAGAGGTAAGCGCCCATGACGAAGTCGAGCTGACCGCCGGTGCCGGAGATGTGCTTGATGCCAGCGGACTCTGCGTTGATCTGACCGAACAGGTCGATATCAATGGCGTTGTTGATGGAGATGAAGTTGTCGATCTGGGAGATCAGGTGAACGTCGTTGGTGTAGTTGACGGGAGCACCCATGACGTCGGGGTTACGATCCATGTAATCGTAGGTTTCCTTGCTGCCGGCAGCGAAGGCAAAGACCTGACGACCATAGTCGATGTTCTTGTTCTTGCCGGTGATCTGACCGGCCTTAGCCATAGCGGTAAAGCCATCGACATACATTTCGGTGTGGACACCCAGATCCTTCAGGTCGGACTGTGCAATCAGAGCGCCGATGGTGTTGGGCATACCGCCGATGCCGAGCTGCAAGCAAGCGCCGTTGGGGATCTGAGGAACGACGAGGTTAGCCACAGCGGTGTCAACATCGGTGGGAGCGCCGCCGGCACCGAGGGTAGCGACGGGCTGGTTGTCGCCCTGAACGACCATGGTGACGTCCTTGATGTTGACTTCGGTCTTGTGGAGGCCATAGACCCAAGGCATATTCTCGTTGACTTCCACGATGACGCACTTTGCCTTTGCGATCATGTTATACAGATGGGAGGGAGCCAGGGAGAGGGAGAAGTTGCCGTGCTTGTCCATGGGGGGAACCTGGAACATGACGACATCCACGGGGTCGAGGTGCTCAGCATAGAAGCGGGGCAGCTCGGAGTATCTCATGGGGGAGAAAAAGCCCATTCCCTTGGAAATAATTTTACGGTCGATGCCGGAGCAGTGCCAGGAATGCCATGCGAAATGGTCGCCTGCGTCGTCTGCCTTAGCGATCTCGGGCATCCACATGGTGACGCCGCCGCGAACCTTGACGTCTTCCAGCTCGTTCTGACGAGCAGCCAGAGCCTTATCCAGAGCTACGGGGTGGCTGGTGCACCAGGTGTAATCGACCCAGTCACCGGACTTTACGACCTTGACTGCCTCAGCAGCGGTGGTCAGCTTGCTTTGATACATTGCCTGAAAATCCATCGTGTAATCTCCTTTTTCCATATAAAGAATATATCTTCTCTCACGGGCTGACTGCGTGGTTTGGTCATCCTATGAGACAGCCGTTTTTCCGAAGCAAAAATCGTAAAAACGACCGGATAAAAACATCAGGCTCAGTTTAACGAACCGGACAAAAAAAGTCAAGGGAAAGTGTCGGAAATTCTAAATTTAAATATGGATGACAAGCCATAAAATACGCAAGCTGTGAAAACCTACAAGAAATGGAGAAGAAGAGGCAATTTTTCCGTTATTTTTTCGTGTCCTTTTCCCCCTTGAAAGGAGCGTGTGCATCAAGTACAATGGTAAGATACTATCAAACAAAAAAACGAGAGAGAAATGCGGCGCATTCCCTGTGGAAGGCATCGCATGAAAAGGAAAGGGGCATTACACTGTGGAAGCATTGAAACAGCGTATTCAGAAGGATGGAAAAATCCGAGGCACCAACGAGATTCTAAAGGTGGACAGCTTTCTCAACCACCAGATGGATGTCGGCTTTCTGCTGGAGGTAGGCAAGGCATTTCGGGCACGATTTGAGGGAGAGCGTGTGGATCGCATCCTGACTATTGAGGCCTCTGGGATTGGCATTGCCTGTCTGGCGGCGCAGGCGTTCGATTGCGTCCCCGTCGTATTTGCGAAAAAGAACAAGACCAAAAACATTGCCGGAGATGTTTACATCAGTCAGGCGGAGTCTTTTACACAGGACAAGCGCCCGTATAACATTTTCGTATCGAAGGAATTCATTCAGCCCGGCGAGCGTGTGCTACTGATGGATGACTTTTTGGCAGGCGGCAGTGCCCTTTCTGCACTGATTGATATTGCAAACCAAGCCGGTGCTGAAATCGTCGGTGCTGCCATTGTGGTGGAAAAGGCATTTCAGCCGGGCGGCGAGCGGATTCGCAGCCAAGGCATTCGGGTGGAGTCGCTGGCACGGATTGCCAGCATGAGCGAGGAGCAGGGGGTTACCTTCTGCGAGG
>CAYQRI010000069.1:6132-9054 GCA_964420085.1 uncultured Ruminiclostridium sp. | reverse complement strand
CTCCCAAAATGAAACCCCAAATCATTGCATACAGCTGGTTGCCCACGAAAGCGGCAGTGCCCCCACGGTCTGCATGGTGTCCGGATCAGTCCGTGCGCTCCTCTAAGTGCACCGCAATCACGGTGCCGTCATCCTCTCCCTCGCATTGCTTTTCACACGCCTTTAAAATCCGCTCGCATAGCTCACTGGGGCTGGTGCCTGCATAGTCCAAGACAATATCCCGCAGCCAAGTCTCCTCCTTTCCGCATAAAATCCCATCGGTGATGAGTAAAATCCAGTCGCCGATCTCGCCACGGAAGCGGTGAATATCGGGCTTCGCCTGTTTTCCAGTCAGGATTCCGGCGGGCAGCGAATTGCCCACCGCCATTTTCAGCTTTCCCTTGCGTCGGACAAAGGTGGGCGCCGCTCCCTGCTTATAGACGCAGCAACGCCCCGAAAACAAATCCACGGAAAACAAATCAATGGTACTGCTCCCCACGCTCTCTCCTCGCAGGCTGAGTGCCGATCCAACCGTTTCCAAGGCCTGCTCGGCATCCATACCGGCACGCAGAAAATTCTCAATGAGCCGTGCCGTCTGCACGCTCTCCTGTCTGGCGCCTGAGCCACTGCCCATGCCATCGCAAAGCAGGAAAAAGAGAAGTCCGTCCTCTCTGCGGAACCACGTTCCCGTGTCCCCGCTGACCGTTTCCCCCCGACGGGGCAAGCCAGCCATGGATGCCGTGGCACGATACGGCTCCGCTTGGTCAAAAATCAGTCGATCGCTGTCCTCTATTGCCTCTCGCAGCGAAACCCCAAGCACCTCGCATAATTCCCGACGGGCAGAGCGGCTGCGAAGCTCCTCCGTCACGGGGGTTTCCACCCGAAGTCTCCCCTCCTTATCATAATAGGCGACGCCGCCCTCCACGCCCATGCTCTGCAAAAAGGCACGGAGCTTTTCTTGCCGTGGCAAATCGGGGGTCACGCCGTTTGCCACCTCCACGGCCGCCGCCTGCATCAGCTCGTCCATCCGTGCATATTGGCTGCACAGGGCATTTCGTGTTTCCCATGTTCGCCGCAGGTGTTGCCGCCGCCTCAAAAAGGCGGTAAGCTCTCGATTCACCTCCGCTAAAAATTCTGGAAAGTGGACGCAGCGCCCCATAAACTGCCCGGGAAAATCGGTGGCGAGGGCACGTCCCCGCTCTAAAATTGGGTTTGTCGCATCGTTTAACACGGTTCGTGTCGTTTCGTAATCCTTTTGCCAGCAGGTGGAACGCAGCGCACATTTGGCACACACCTTGTCCGCCGTATGGGTGAAGATTTCTGCTGGATTTTCCGCCTGTAGTGTCTCTGGATGTAGGGTTTCCTTCAGATTGCCATAGAGCAGGTGGAAGGCCTGCGCCATTTCCCGCATTTTTGATGAAATACTGCGCCGCAGGTCGTCCCACTCCCCGCCCGGTGTTTGCAGAGCGACCGGCAAGGTGGCTTCCTCCTCTTTTTTGTGGATGGGCAGGAACAAGAACAGCACCGCACCCACCACAGCTTCCAAAAGCATTCCTTTATAAAAACCGCCTTCCCAGCGCCAAAGCACGGCAACCGAAGCGGAAAGCGCATAGGCGAGTGCGGTAATTGCCTTTTTCTGTTCTTTACTCAGTGAGCAAACCAGACCGGCGATGGAAAAAATCATACTATAGTAGGGGGGGGCTCCTGAGGATAAATCCAACGCAACACCGGCACAGGCACCCACGAGCACCCCCTCTCCCGCACCCCGCCGTGCGGCGAACATCACGCACACCGCTGCGAGGAGTCTGCCCATAGAAAAGGTCTCCAAGATCTCCACCCGGGAGAGTGACATCAGCACCGTACTCGCCAGCACCAGTGCGCCCAAGTTCTGTGCCAGCGTCAGCTTGTCCGTTCCATCCAAGGCCTTGGGCCATTCCAGAAACAGAATGCGGTAGCCGTAGGTTGCCACGGCGGCAAACAGCACCTCTGTCAAAAAATAAACCAGATCCTCTCCATGCCAGCCCTCCCCTGCTCGGCAGAGAATCCCCGTGAGGGCGACCAGCAGAGCGGCGATCGACGGCATGAACCAGCTTCGCTTATAGAGCCTTGCGTCATAGAAGGCAAAGGCGACCGAATAGGTCAGGATGGCGGAGGCGGCATAGCGCATCCCGTCTGTCAATCCCTCTAAGCAGAGGTAGCCGAGCACCGAGCCGGCGAGCGTGGAAAATCCGACCACACCGGAGCCTGCGGCGGCGACCGCCGCCACGCCGAACGGGGCATAGCGGCCAAAAATTTCGGCGCCCGAAAGCACCGCTCCCAATAGAAAACCGGTTCCTACCTCTACCATTCCCATAAAGGCACGGCGGGACACATTGACGGAATCCCGACGGGGAAACCGAAGGAGCCGTCCTCCTGTCTTTTCTTTTGTTGCCATAGCAAATCCTCCCTACGTCGTCCGTCCTTGCCAGAGGAGCTTGTCCCGGAAGCAAGGTGTTTTCCTTTGTGTTCTGGATTATAACCAAGCCCTTCAAAAAAGGCTGTCGGACGGTGCATGGGGAAAATGGGAGAGTTTCTCCAGAAAATCCTTGTCTGCGGTCTTCTTCGGGCGGTTGGAGGATAGTTCCCGAAAAACGGTCAGGGAAAGAGGGCGAAAGAACCCCGACGGGCGACGCACTTTCTTTGCAGAAACCCGTCGGCGGCGGAGCGCCGCCCCTAACTCGAGTTCGTACCTTTGTGGTGCAATCGACTGATGTTCCCGGTATCAAGTGGGGGCGACCGTAGCAGAGGAAACGAACCACGTTGCCCTTGGGCAAGAAAGTGTATTGACGCACAACCAACCGATCTCGAGATTAAGAGCGGGCTTTGCCCGCCGGAGCGCCACCCCTCATTCGAGTTCGTACCTTTGTGGTGCAATCGACTGATGTTCCCGGTATCAAGTGGGGG
>CAYQRI010000069.1:0-6032 GCA_964420085.1 uncultured Ruminiclostridium sp. | reverse complement strand
GCTTTGCCCGCCGGAGCGCCACCCCTCATTCGAGTTCGTACCTTTGTGGTGCAATTGGCGTATGTTCCCGGTATGAGGTGGTGCTTTATACCTTCTTTGCGGCCCAACGAATCACGGTTTCTGCATCGGGTATTTTGTCCCTGTGTGGGATGCTGTTTTGGACGGCAGCTTGGTGAAGCGAGAGGTCTTTTCGTCTATAGGCATGGTCAACGGCCGCCTGCATTTCCTGTTTGACCTCTGCCACGGAGACCCCATGTTTTTTTGCAATCTGGCGATAGATTTTTCTCATACTCAATGGTATCCCTCCATTCTACCTTATAAAATCTTGTATTACATATAGTTTGGCACATTTAATGTTGTATGTCAAGCAAAACAGGAGTTTAAATCTTGTATAAGAAACACCCACACCCTGTACAATAGGGTGAATAAGGCGGTGATTCTATATGTATGACAAATTTTTATCGAAACGAATTGCAATGCTCCGCACAGCAAAAAAGGTTTCTGCCCGTGATATGAGCTTGTCTCTTGGTCAAAATGAGAACTACATTAACCATATCGAAAATGGGAAAGCCATGCCTTCCATGCAGGCATTTTTCTATATATGTGAATACTTTGGCATAACCCCCCGAGAATTCTTCGACGAGGAGCTGAAGAATCCAACCGCCGCACACGAGGTTGCGAAGGATTTAATTGGCTTAGAGGAGAACCAACTCTCAGTTCTCCACGAAATCATACGGCTTCTCAAAAACAGCAACGATAAGTGAAAAGGTGAGAACATGGACGATACTTTCATTCGCAATAGAATCAGTGCTTTGCGTATCCAGAAAAATACTTCCGAGCGGAGTATGAGCTTGGATTTGGGGCACAGCCCCAGCTATATTCACAGCATTGTTTCCGGCAAAGCCTTACCCTCTATGGCGGAATTTCTATATATCTGCGAATATTTAGGGGTTACACCCAGAGAATTTTTCGATGAGGAGCTGAAAAATCCGACCGCCGCACACGAGGTTGCAAAGGATTTGAGCAGCTTAGAGGCCAAGCAGGTCGCCGCCCTTCAAGAAATCATACGGGGATTGAAGCAGCACGGCAAAGGGAAATGAAGCAAATTTGACCTTCTCTTTGTTGCCGTTTCTGCTCCCTTTGTCTATTTCTTAGGATACCACATTGTGATTATCTCCACAATACTGATTTTCGTGATTTCAACCTATAATTGAACCGTACAGACAAAAGGACGGTGGTTGAAATTTGCGATTACAGCCCCTTATGGCAGACAATGGAACGGCGTGGTGTGACACAATATCAGCTCCTGAAGCAGGGAATTGATAATAAGACGTTAGATTCTCTAAAAAAGAACAAGAATATCACAATGCTTACCTTAGAAAAATTGTGCCGCATCATCGACTGCACACCCAATGACATTGTGACCTTTACAAAATAAAGCGATCGGCAGCAGAGACAATCTGCAGCCGATCGCTTTGTTTTTTCTATATGCGGGCGGCGGAGCGCCGCCCCTCATTCGAGTTCATACATTTGTGGTTCAATCAACCTATGTTCCCGGTATGAGGTGGTGCCTTGTCTGGTGAGCGGATATGGAATCCGCCCCTACAGGGGTTCTTTGCTTCCTTTAAGTGGGTGTTGCCCTTGCGGGCGGATATGGTATCCGCCCCTACAAATTCGGGACGATACGGTTTCGGTCGATTTCTACTGTAGGGGCGAACTGCGTTCGCCCGTCAGGCTTTCATCGGGTGGGTTGGAGCGTCGGGTCTTAGCCCACGGCGGGACGGCTCCGCCGCTTCATCTCGCCAAATAGCGGTGGAGCATGACAACCGTCTGTGCTCTGGTTGCAGAGGTTTTGGGAGAAAGGGTGGTTTCCGTCATGCCCGTGATGATGCCACGGCTCACCGCCCAGGTCATCGGAATCGTTGCATAAGAGGAAACACTCGACTTATCCGAAAAGGCATTCAGATTCCCCTTGTAGCTGATATCACGGTCGATGATTTCCGCATAGCGATAAAGAATGGTTGCAATTTGCTCCCGTGTCACGGGGGCATTTGGACTAAAGGTGGTGTCTGTCACGCCCTTCACAATGCCCATAACCGTCGCCCAGGTGACGGGAGTATAGTAATAGGCATCGGCATCCAAATCGGTAAAGTTGCTGGTCACGCCCACAGAGGGACTTCCGGCCGTGCGGTATAGAATCGTCACAAGCATGGCACGGGTCATTTGAACCGAAGGCTCAAAGAGCTTTTCCTCCATACCGCCGACAAGCCCCAGAGAATACGCAAAATCGATGGAGCCTGCCGCCCATGTCCCCACATTGATGGGTGTGACATCGATAAACTGTGTGGAAGCGGTCTTTTCAGGCACCGTAATCTCCATAGTTTCCTTCTTGATTTTACCTGCTTTGGTTTTGTAGGTCACAGGGATGGTTGCCACCCCCGAGAAGCCCGCCTGCGGCAGATAGGTAAGAATGGAAATGTGATAGTCTCCATCTGCGGCGGCGTTTGTATAGTAGGTTCTGCCGGCATCGGGCGTACCTCTGCCCTTATCGAAATTTTGAAGCAGTCTGCCTGCGGAGGGGGTGCCGAAGGTCACGGACAGGATGGGGTCTGCATCTCCTGCCCGATAGAAGTCAGAGCCGGAGAAGGTCAGCCAGCCATTGCGGCAGACAAAGCCTCCCTCTGTTCCATCGCCGCTCCCCTGCTCCTGCACAACAAATTCCAGCTGACCGTAATAGGTCTGGGTTCCATAGGCGAGGAAGGGCACACGAAAAATACCGGGCTTTCGGGGCGTAAAGGTGAGGGTGGACAGTAAATCACCGCCGGCGGTGCTGCTCACAAAGTACGAGGTGCCGGTCTTTGCGGAGAAGGTGCCGACATCGCTGCCCTGAACGCTCTCGCAATCGAAGATCACATGGGTCAAGCCGGAAATGGCAGGGATCATGTCCACCTCACTGCCGCCCTTTAGGAGCTGATCCAGCACAGAAAGGGAGCCATCCTGATTTTTGAGGTTGGCTAGGGTTGTTGTGCCCTGCGTAGAGAGGAGGGTGGCACCGGGCATGGTAACGGGCAAGCCCATTACTGTAAAGGTACACGCCACGGATTTCTTATGGCTGCTGTCGGTTTTACTGCGTGCGGTCACGGTACAGGTCAGGGTTTGCTGTCCCTTGGCGAGCGAATCAAGAGTCAGTGTCTCGGCGGTTCCCAGAACGGTACCGGCTTGATTGGTCCAGACATAGGAAATGGTATATTGTGCGGTACGGTCTTGGGTGCCGTTTTTGACGGTGGCAGAGGGTGCTTTGATATCCAAGCCCATATATTCCCCGCTGTAGAGGGTTTGGGTGGTATAAGCGAGGGCGAGCACATCCCCGTATTCGGTGGTTCCCTCCTTGGTGACGGTAAATTTCACGGAGCGGAATACCTTGGTGTCATTTTGTCCCAGGTCCTCTGCCATTGCCATAATGGTGGCGGTGCCTTCGGAGACAGCAGTGAGCAGTCCGCTTTTGGAGACTGTGGCCACGGCGGGGGTATCCGAGCTCCAAGAAACGATGCCCTTTTCGGTTGTGGTTTTATGGGCATAGGTCACCTCAGCTTTGAGCTGTTGGGTTTTTCCGACGGGCAGATAGGAAGCGGTATCGGGTGTAACGGTCACGGCGGTGACGTAATTTTTTTCCACCGTGATATTACAGAGGGCGGAATAGCTGCCATCTCTTGTTTTGGCGGTGATGGTGGCACTGCCGACACTCTTTGCGGTCACGAGTCCATTGGAGGAGACGGTGGCCACGGAGGTTTTGTTGCTGCTCCAGGTGATGCCTTTATTGGTTGCATTTTCCGGCAGAACGGTGGCGGTGAGCATCAGGGTTTCGTCGATTGCTAAGGTCGCTGCGGTTTTATTCAGAGAAACCCCCGTGACGGAAACAGTAGCCGCCAAGGCAGGCGAAAGCAGAGACAATATCAGCGTGAAAACGAGCAGACAGGACAGAATGTGGTTTGATTTTTTTCTCATGGTATCTACCTCGCAACGTGGCTGCACCGGCTGGTGCATCGCAGAATGTATGTGTACAGGGCACGAATCGTCAACGAAAGGGCTGTACTGCTGAAGTATACCACAGCCCGTCAATTTTCTAAAGTCTTTTTCATGATTTCAATAAAATATTCACATATTTTTGTGCATATCCGTACAGGCTAACCATAAACTAAAAAACAGAGGAAAGCAAAGGAGGATGTTATGAAACAGAACCCAAACGCCCTATATGAACACTTAGTGCAGACGGGTCGGGCTTTGGAGGCGGCTCGGTCGGGCTTTGACGAGGCCACGGACTGTGACCTATTGGACTACTATCTCTATGAAACGAATGCACTGCGTGCGAAGCACACCTATTTAATGAAGCAGCTCAAGCGGCAGAAGGAGGGATGACCATGCAGCTTTTGGCGGAGGGCAGTCCATGGCTCACGATTCTGATATTCAGCGTCTTATTTTTGGTGATTTTTCGCCGACCGCTCCAGCGCCTTTTGCGGCTTCTTGCCCGTTCCTTGGTTGGTCTGGGATTTTTGCTGCTTTGGGCGGAGTCGGGCTTGGCGGCGGGTCTGGCGTTGGGGGTAAACGCCTTCAACGCCTTGACCTTGGGCATTTTGGGGCTGCCGGGTCTGGGTCTGTTATTTTTATTTCGTTGGATGGGTACATAATATGATTTCTTTATCAAAACCTTCGTATCATCTGAAAGGGGGTTGATCCCATGCTTCGGCGCAATCCATATCATCACCACACTTCTGTGGCAGAGGTTTTAAAAACCACGGTCTGCCTGCTGATTTACGGCGGAGGGCTTCTCTCCGCCGGTTTTCTGCTCCTATGGGTTTTGGGGATTTACTCCCCTAAGGAAGGTCCTTCGGGGATGCCAACGGAAATCGAAGCCGCCACCCCCGCCGCTTCACACGCCACACAGGAGGCGCTGGAGCCATTTCGAGGGGTTTTTCTCTCGTTGGATGCGTTGGAGGATGCCGCACAGGTTTCCCGTGGCTATGACGGGGTTCTTCTCACCATGAAGGACAGGAGCGGCAAGCTCGGCTATGTTTCGAATCTTCCTGTGGCTATGGAGGTCGGGACTTCCTTTTCGAATCCGGAACGGAACGAGTGTCTGGAAGCACTGAACAAGCAGGAGGGGGTGTACAGCGTAGCGGTGGTTTCCTGTCTGCGAGACAAGCGACTGGTCAGAGCGGAGCCAAGCTGGGCGTTGTGCCGTCCCAGCGGCTCGCCGTGGCTGGACAATGCGGGGGTTGGCTGTCTTGACCCTGCAAACGAGGAGGTTCAGACCTATCTTTTGGGTCTATGCCGAGAATTGGCGGTCTTGGGCTTTGATGAAATTTTATTGACCGATTGCAGCTATCCGATCACAACGCAGGCTATGTTTGGGGATGCGGAGGAAAAGAAGGCGCATTTGGATACCCTGTGCCGACGGATACAGGGTGCCTTGGCGGACTTCCCCACCACGCTTTCTCTGTCTGCCGAAACAAAAGGGACGGAGCTTCGGGCGGAGAGCGGGCAATCCCCCACCCTGCTGGCGAGCTTCGGGCGCATCTGGACGGACAATCCGGAAAGCCTTGCCGCCTTTTCTCCCTCTATTTTACCAAAGCAGCCCGAATAAACCAAAAAACCACCCGTTCGGGTGGTTTGATTGACAAGAATCGCCAAGCTATGCTAAAATAATTCCGGCACTGTTGCAGAGCAAAAAGTGGTTAGCCACTTCCCTTGTAGAAGGGAGGTGATGCTTTTATGAACAAAAAGCAATTCTTTTTTCGAATTGCAGTATGCATCATTATTTTGGTGCGATACTTTGTGATAAAAGCTTGTTGACCGCTTGGCGGCCACCAAACGGTCAACATATTACATATATCGTTGACTAGCTGAAGGGCTAACCGCTTCTGCAACGGTGCCCTCGTTATTTCTCATTATAGCAAAGCACCTGATTTTGTCAAGAACAAAACGGGTGCTTTTTTAGCCCATCATTTGACAAAAATCGCCAAGCTATGCTAAAC
>CAYQRI010000068.1:0-9175 GCA_964420085.1 uncultured Ruminiclostridium sp. | reverse complement strand
TGGAGCTTGCACGCCGCAGGGCGGTCGTAAATCCCGGCATCGTGGCGGCGCAGGCGTATCAGCAACGCATTCAATACCTGCTGCCCCTATGCCTGACAGACATGGAGCGGCCGGATTTGGCTTTAACGCTGTCGGTGATGGATGGATACTACTTAGGAAACACCTGCCTTACGCCTGAGATGGCCTATCTCAACGCAAGGCTTTTAGCGAGGCCAAATGCCCCGTGGCTGACCTCGCTGGTGTAGCTGTGGCCATTTTACAAACGTCATAGCGCTGCATTTTTTGCAGCGGTCATGATAGCATATGAATATTAGCCCGATGGGCGGCACTTTGATTTGTGCTGCCCATCGGGCTTTTTTGCGTTTTTATAAAATTTTGAAAATCACTTTTTAAGGGAAAGTGGGCCTTTCCCTTTTTTCGATAGAATGCAGGCATCGAAAGCAGGAAGGAGGCGAAAAGCGGTAATGACCCAATGTGAGCGGCAGCTTGCCATCCGTGATTTTATCTCGGACAAGCGTGTAACCAACTACCGGGAGCTCATGGACGAGTTCGGCGTGAGCAAGCCCACGATTCGAAACGATCTTGCAGCCATCACCGCTATCGCCTGCTTTGAGGTGATTTCAGGCAGAGGCGGCGGCATCAGAGCTGCCGACGGGTGGTTCAGCGGCCGCCGATACCTGAATCCCACGCAAAGAGAACTGCTGGAACGGCTGTCTGTCGGACTGCAGGCTGATGACGCTGATACCATGCAAAGCATCCTTGTCGCTTTCGGAAAACCGGAAGTGCCATAAGTGGCACTTCTATCAAAACGAAAAGCGAGGAATGAAGATGCCATATCCAAATATGCCCATCAAGGTAACACCGTATCGCCACCAGCAGGAGGCATTCCACTTCGTGTGCAGGCTGTTCGGCCTGACTGAGGAGGTGGTGCCGATGAACATTTCCAGCAGAGGAGTCGCCCTCCTTATGGAAATGGGCTGACCCACGGTACAGGAAAAACCATTACCTCCATCGCCATTGCGGGAGCGCTGTATGGCGCAGGCCGCATTCACAAGGTGCTGGTGGTGGCGCCGCTTTCCATTCTTGGCGTTTGGCAGGAGGAGTTTGAGAAGTTTGCGGACTTTGACTACAACCTTGCTATTCTCACCGGCACCACCCAAAAGAAAGCCGAAGCCCTGCGTCAGCTTCACGGCAGTACATTGCAGGTCGCCGTGGTGAACTACGAATCCGCATGGCGGCTGGAATCGGAACTGCTCCGTTTCACTCCCGACCTCATTATTGCCGACGAGGGGCACAAAATCAAGACTCACAACATTGCGGCAGCTAAAGCCATGCATCGGCTGGGCGCAAAAGCTGCCTACCGTCTGCTGCTCACCGGCACAGTCATCACCAATAAGGCCATCGACGTGTTCAGCCAGTACAAGTTTCTCAATCCCAGCATCTACGGAAACAGTTTCTACGCCTTCCGTAACCGCTATTTTGACATGGTGGGCTACGGAAATCATACCCCGGTACTCAAGCAGTCTATGGAGTCGGAGCTGACCAAAAAGCTCCACAGCATCGCCTTCCGTGCGACAAAAGCGGAGTGCCTTGACCTGCCGGACACCATCGACATAGTGCGCCATGTGGAGCTGGAGCCTTCTGCCCGGAAGCTCTACCGGGATTTGGTGAAGGAGAGCTACGCAGAACTTGGCAAGGGTGAGGTCACCGTGACCAATGTGCTTACCCGCCTGCTCCGGCTGTCCCAGCTTACAGGCGGATTTATCGGAGAGGACGACAGCAGTGCCATTCATGCGGTCAGCGAAGCAAAACTCCAAGCACTGGCGGATATCGTGGAAACGGCGGTCAATGAGAATCAAAAGCTGGTCATTATCGCTCGTTTTGTGCCAGAGCTGGAGGCCATCTGCAAGTATCTTGACCGCTACAGCACCCAGCAAGACGCAAGTGGCGAAACCATCCCTTGCTACTCCCTCATCAAGGGCGGGGTCAAAGACCGCACCGAGCAGGTGCAGCGATTTCAAAACGACCCAAATGCCCGCTTTTTCGTTGGGCAGATTGCCACGGCGGGGTTGGGTATCACCCTTACTGCCGCCAAAACCATGGTGTTCTACTCTCTGGACTATTCCATGTCCAATTTTGAGCAGACAAAGGCGCGGATTCACCGCGTGGGGCAGAAACAGGATTGCACCTATCTGTATCTCACAGCCCGGGGCACCGTGGACGAAAAAGTGCTTAAGGCTCTGCGGCAGAAGGCCGATCTGGCCAAAACGCTGGTGGACGACTACCGCAAGGGACGCAACCCATTTATGTAGGAGGACAACCCCATGACAGATAACAAAATGTTCGAGCTGGCCGAGCAGCTCAAGGCCCTGCGTGACGCGAAAAAGGATGCCGAGCAGCAGCTGAAAGCGCTCAACGCTGACATCGATCTCACGGAGCAGCAGCTTGCCGAGCTGATGCTCAATACCGAAACCCAGAACTTCACCCGCAATGGCACCATGTTCTATCTCACATCCACCGTCCGTGCTTCCGCTGTTGCAGGGCGTAAAGAGGAGCTGTTCGACAGCCTGCGCCGGGAGGGTTACGGCTCTCTCGTCACCGAGACCGTCAACGCAAACAGCCTGTCCGCTTTCGTCAAGGAGCAAATGTCTGAGAACGAGGACGAGCTGCCCCCTTGGCTGGAAGGGCTGGTAAACCCCTTCGAGAAATCCGGGGTCACCGTTCGCAAAGCAACAAAAAACTGAAATTATGGAGGAATTCATCATGTCTGACAAAAATGAAATCGCCGCCGTGAGCAACAGCGGATTTTTGCAGGTCGCAAACTTCAATGTCTCCGCAACCGTAGCCGAGGAGCTGGCGGGGCTGGACTTATCCTTTGAGCGCATCAAGATTCCATCCGGCGGTGGCCTCATGTACCAGGTGCCCGGCGAAATCGAGGATGAACCGGAATCTGTCAAGGAGTTTTCCGCTGTCATCCTCTGCCATCAGCCTGTGTTCTCTTACTACAAAGAGAAATACACCGGCGGCTCCAACCCGCCCGACTGCGGCAGCTTCGACGGCATCGCGGGTGTCGGCAATCCCGGCGGCAGCTGCAAGACCTGCCCCTTGAATCAGTTTGGCAGTGCCGAAAACAATGCCAAGGCGTGCAAGAATCGCCGCCGCATCTACATTCTGCGTGAGGGCGAGCTGTTCCCCGTGCTGCTCTCACTGCCCACCGGATCGGTGAAAGCGTTCACCAAGTATCTACAGAAGCAGATTCTGGGCAAGGGCAAGGAAGCCTCCTATGCGGTGGTGACCAAGTTTGCACTGAAAAAGGCTGTCAATGCAGGCGGTATTGCATATTCTCAGGCTACCTTCAGTGTTGACCGCGACTTGACTGCCAAGGAAGTTGCAGCCATCCGTCCCATGGTGGAACAGGTCAGAGCCATGAGCCAGAAGGTCGGCTATGAGCTGGACGAGCCTGTGGAGGATGCCATCGGCGTTGACCCGGAGACTGGTGAAGTGATTGCTCCGCTCAACTAACCAAAGCCCCGGCGCGGGAGTGGGCGGCAACGTCCCTCCCTGCCATGGGGCAGAAAGGACAGCCATGAATTATCAATGCGTGTATACGATCTCCCAAATACAGCGGTATCTGGCAGATGCCAAAATAGTGGCCTTCGACTTTGAAACCGCGCCGCTGGATGCTTACCGTGACGAAGATAAAGCTGCACTGGATGCGCACAAGGCCCACATTGTAGGCGTCAGCTTTTCCGTGGCAGAGGGCAGCGCCATCTATGTGCCGCTGCGCCACCGCATCGGGCGAAATGCCGACGATGCCGAAAATGTCCTCGCCGCACTGACCCATATGATCTGGGCAAACCCCAAGGTGATAAAAGTTGCCCACAACCTCGCCTTTGAAGCCATGTTCCTCTATGCCAAGGGCATTGTGCTGCAAGCACCTGTTTACGACACCATTGCTGCCGCCCAGCTCACCCTCAAAAGCGGCACGGAATTCCGCAAGCTCTCGGACAGCGGCCTTAAAAAACTGGCTCCTATGCTCTGCGGTGCTGAGATGCCGGATTTTGAAACAGTGACAGGTGGTCGCCATTTCGATGAGCTGGACCCGCAGGATGCAGAAACCATCCGCTACGCCTGCGCCGACTCAGATTACGCCCTGCAGCTCTATCACATCTTCAACCAGTGGTTTGACCTATATCTCCCCAAGCACCGCAAGATTGTGGAGGACATTGAATCGCCCACGGCGGTCTACTGCGGGCTGATGAAATATAACGGCATTCCCATGGACAAGGCCACCATGCTCCAAAAGCAGCAGGAGGCGGAGCTTTCCATCGCAGACCTTCGGGCAAAAATCGCCTTCATCATCGGAGATGTGGACATCGGCGCCAACGCCAGCACCGCCGCTTTCAAGAAATATCTCTTTGGTGAACTTGGTCTGCCTGTGCTGAAAACTACGGCAAAGTTTCAAGAAGCGGCCGATGATGAAACCATGATTCTGCTGGCCGAATGGTGTCGGGACAACCGCCCGGAGCTGGAGGTACTGTTCCGCTTGGTGCAGGAGTACCGCAAGTGGGGCAAGCTGAAATCCACCTATATTGATGGATACCTTCAGCAGATCAACATCGCCACCGGCTGCATCCATCCAAACCTCATGCCCCTGGGCACCGACACCGGGCGCTTTGCCTCCCACAATCCCAATATGCAAAACGCACCCCGCAAGGACAATGACCCCATTGGTGTGCGCGGCTTCATCGTTGCCCCAGAGGGCAAATGCATCCTGTCTTTGGACTTTTCTCAGATTGAACTTCGTGTGGGTGCGTTCTACTGCCGGGACAAAAAGATGCTGGAAACCTACCGTGGAGGCGGCGATATCCACGCCCAGACCACCTCCGTTATTTATCACATCCCCTTTGCGCAGGCAGCAGATAAAAACGCCCAGCATTACAAGGAGCGCCGTACCATTGCCAAAAACTGCAACTTTGGTGTATTCTTCGGCCTGTTCGCCCGGGGCTTGCAGCGTACCCTCAAATTTAAGGCCGGGCTGGACACGCCCCTTTACGAGTGCGAAAGCATCATTGAAAACCTCAAGGCGGGTTATCCCCAGCTCTCCACTTGGCAAGAAGAAGTCAAGCGCCGCGCTTCTGTGCGGAAATACACCGAGACTTGGTTCGGCCGCCGCAGATACCTTCCCGGCATTGCCTCCTCAGACTGGGGCAAGCGCTCCTTTGCAGAGCGCTGCGCCATGAACACGCCCATTCAGGGCACGGCGGCAGAGATTTTGAAGCTGGCCTGCGGGCGGATCGTTGCGGGAATCCCGGAACGTCCGTGGCTGCGTCCCATCCTGCAAATACACGATGAGCTGGTGTTCGAGATTCCCGCAGAGAAGCTCACCGAAGCGGTAGCCTTTGTAAAGGCCTGCATGGAGGTGCAGCCCTTCCCGGAATTTGACCTGCCCTTGGTTGCCGAAGCCGCCGCCGGACAGAGCTTTGGCAGCATGACGGAATTGGAGGATGCCCTATGAGCGAGAATCCCCATAAGGCATACCGTGACCCCACCGCCGATACCGCCATCGGCAGCGTAATGCTCGAAGAAAAGCATCGTTTTATCAAGCGAATATTTATCTGTAGCCCCTTTGCGGGCGATGTGGAGCAGAACATCCACGCAGCAAAAACCTACTGCCTTTTTGCCATCCACCGGGACTGCGCCCCCTTTGCACCGCACCTGCTGTACCCCCGATTCATGGATGACCGCTTGCCCCGGCAGCGTGACGAAGCGATCCGCTGCGGCATGGCATTTCTGCGCGCCTGCCATGAGGTGTGGGTGTTCGGTGAAAAAATATCTCCCGGCATGAACCGGGAACTGCAGCTTGCCCGAAACCTCAACAAGCCCATCATCCGCTTTGATTCGGATTTTCGCCCCAAAGGAGGGAATGACCAATGCTGAAAAGCCTGAATGTCCCCATTGAAGAATTTATCCGCCCCTTCTTTGATGCCAACGAAACCGTGTGCCTGCGTGTATTCGACGACCGCAGGGACAGCGCCTTTCGCGGGGCGAAGCTGGAGTGCCCAGCCGGTAAGCTCTCGAATTTGGAAAAAGAGCTGTATAAGCACAACAAGGAAAATCGCGGCGTGTTCTTCACCGTCAACTTTGGCGGGCATGAGGACAGTGACATCACCCGCATCAACGCCCAATTTGTGGAGTGCGACGATCTGACCTTTGGGGAACAGCTTGCCCGCATTGAGGCGTTCCCTCTGGAGCCGTCTATCATCGTCAAGACCCGCAAATCCCTGCACACCTATTGGTTGATGAAAAACGCCGATGTAGGCAGCTTTCGCCGGGTGCAAAAACAGCTCATTGCCCAGTTTCATGGGGACAAGACCTGCATCAACGAGAGCCGGGTGCTGCGTTTGCCGGGCTTCTATCACTGCAAGCAGGAGCCTGTTATGGTGGAGTGCGTTAAATTCAACCCCGAGCTGTGCTACACCCAAACCGAGCTGTCGGCGGCTCTGCCCACTGTGCCGGATGAGCCTGCGGCCCCCGTTATACAGGCCAAGGGCACACGGCGGGGACTAAACTTGGTGAAAAGCCGCTGCGATTTTATTGCACACTGCCGGGAAAACTCCGCAGCACTGCCGGAGCATGACTGGTACGCCATGATCACCAATCTTGCGGTTTTTGAGGGCGGCGCTGCGCTGGTGCATGAGCTGTCCCGCCAGTACCCCAAGTACAATGCGGCTGAAACACAGACGAAAATTACCCACTACCTCGAAAGCGGCACCAAACCTATCACCTGCAAGACCATTGCCGAAAAGGGCTTTGTGTGTCCCAAGCTGGAGGGCGGCGAATGCGGCTGCAAATCCCCGGCAGCATTGTGCTACAAGCCTATGACGACGGAAGAATTGCGTCATACGCTGACCCTTCTCCCTGTCAGCAAGGTAGCAACCGATGACATTCAGACCGCTATGGATTTTATCCGCAGCAATCTCTATAACATTGAGCCTGTGGTGGCAGCCACCTTCATCGAGTATGAAATTAAGGAGCATTTTGGCATGAAGGCAGGCATGATGAAAAACCTCGTGTCCATGCAGAAGGAATTGTACCGGGAATATCGCGCCAACAAGGAAACTCGCCGTGAAACTGCCGATACCGAGCTGCCGGAATGGTATGAGCCTACCGACAAGGGCGGCCTGCACTTTATTCCCGGGTATTTGGCAAATCACATGACCCACGAGGTTTCCGCTTTCTATGGTGCCGGTGCGTATTACTTCTACGCAAACGGTGTGTATTCCATGCAGGAGGACATCACTGCCTCCGCCAAAGCCCGCAGCTTCATGATTCCCCGGTACACCACCATGAATCAGATTGCCGATGCCGTGGGGCAGTGGCGAATGCAGATTCTGCGCCCGGTGCGGGAAATCAATTGCAATCCTTTCATCATCAACCTCAAAAACGGGCTTTACAACGTGCTGGATGACAGCTTCAAAGCCCATACGCCTGAATACATCTCGACCGTGCAGATCAGCGCTACCTACGACCCCAACGCACGCTGTCCGCAGTTCGTGGCGTTTCTACATCAGACCCTTGGCGATACTGAAATACCTCTGATTCAGGAAATGCTGGGCTACTTTCTCATTCCTGTGAACAAGGCGCAGAAATCCTTCGTCATGGTGGGCGCTGCCAATGCAGGCAAATCGACCCTGCTCAATGTGGTGCAGGAGATCCTGCTGGGCAGCGAAAATGTATCCAATATCCCGTGGCAGAATCTTGCTGACCGCTTCAACAAGGCGGAGCTATTCGGAAAACTGGCGAATATCTTCGCTGACCTGCCCACTCGCAATATTGACGACAGCGGTATGTTCAAGGCCATCACCGGCGAGGACTATATCACTGCTGAGCGCAAAAATAAAGACCCCTTCAGCTTTCGTCCTTACGCAAGGCTTCTGTTCTCCTGCAACGATATTCCCCGCAATTACGGCGACCGCTCCGATGGCTTTTACCGCCGCCTAATTATCATCCGCTTTGGCAAAAGCATCCCAAAGGAGCGCCGTGACCCAAATCTTGCCGACAAGCTGGCACAGGAGCGTGACGGCATTCTCATGTGGGCCATTGAGGGGCTCAAACGGCTGATGGCAAACAGCTATCAGTTCAGCGAAACCGATGCGACCCGCGCGGAGCTGGAGCGTTACCGCATTGAAAGCAACAGCGTGCTGTCCTTCGTGCATGATTATTGCGCGCTGTCAGAGGGCAAGTTCGCCGTCCGCGACGAGCTGTTTAACCGCTACAAGGATTATTGCAGCAACGCCGGAATGAAGCCTGTTTCTCAGACGAACTTCAACAAGGAGCTGCAAAACAATCTGCCCGGTGTGAGCCGTGGTCAGGACAAGCTGTCCGGGCGCAAGGTTTGGCGCGGCATTGTATTCCACGAAGGAGGAAACGACGGTCAATGATGCATGGTAACTCGGGTAACCCGGTTTTTTGTATTTCTTCGCATTAGTAACCAAGAGGTATATACCCTAATAAAAATAAAGAAATATATAAGGGTTCCCTCTTACCGGGTTACCTCGGTTACCACGGTTACCGTCCAAAAACGCTTATGCTGGAAAAAGACATTGTCAGCGCAATCCTGCGCTACTTAAAGACCGTGCCCCAATGCTTCTGCTGGAAGGAACACGGCGGGATGTACGGCACGGCAGGCATCCCCGATATCATCGCCTGCATCGGCGGCTGCTTCTTCGCCTTTGAAGTCAAACAGCCCAGTGGAAAGCTAACCCGCCTGCAGGAACTGACCCTCTCAAAGATACACGCCGCTGGCGGCGTTGCCCACAAGGTGACCTCGGTAACTGAGGTCAAGAAAATCGTAAAGGAGGCTGCCAAGCATGACACGCTGCTATGAAAATCTTGCAAACGCCATTGTGCTGGCGGCTGTGGACGATTACCGCGAGGTATTGCGGCGGTGGCAGCAGTTCCCGGAAAAGCAGACCTACCTTGCAGAAAAGCGACAACTGGAGAGATTTTTCCGTTCCGGGTGGTTCTCCATTCTCACAAACATCAACCCCGAGGTGCTCATGGCACAACTCATTCAGGAGGTGGCGTAATATGACCGCAAAAGAATACCTGTCACAGGCCTATCGCCTTGACCAGCGCATCAATTCCAAGCTGGAGCAGCTTGACAATCTGA
>CAYQRI010000067.1:0-9316 GCA_964420085.1 uncultured Ruminiclostridium sp. | reverse complement strand
TATTCCCGTGTCGTCAACTTGTCTTGTATGATGTCATGCTTCTCTTGTTGTTGGATATATTTCTTAATCGTGGCTTCATTGAGGCCAACGGTGCTTACATAGTACCCCTCCGCCCAAAATTTTCTGTTGCCAAACTTGTATTTCAAGTTTGCGTGATTATCAAAAATTATCAAGGAACTCTTGCCTTTCAGATACCCCATAAAACTCGACACGCTGATTTTGGGTGGGATACTCACAAGCATATGCACATGGTCTGGCATATGATGGCCTTCTATAATTTCAACACCTTGTACTTGCATAAATCCCGTAAAAATTCCCGTACACTTTCACGCAATTGCGAAAAGAGTACTTTTCTCCTGTATTTTGGTGTAAAAACGATATGATACTTGCACAACCATCTTGTGTGAGCTAAGCTCTGTGCCTTAGTTCCCATAAAGAACACCTTTCCCTTGATTTGCGCTGGGCCTGAACAACTTTTCAGCGTACGGGAAAGGTGTTTTTTTGTGTAAGCACTTGGTCTCCACCCGCATAGCGGGTGGTTTCTTGTTTCGGACGCTCTGCGGCCTCAACAGGCTAAAGCCCATAACGTAAGAATGCATGAAACTCTGCTGAGTTCCATACATTCTTTGTAGTTCAAAGTTTCCAAAAGATAGAGTTAAACAGTCGTGTTAATCAAATTGAGCATTGGTCACATAAGAAAGAGCCCTCTTGCAATGCTCGGTTACCAAAGAAGCGGCCAGTTCCGCATCGTTATGGCGTAGGGCGGTGAGAATATCTGTGTGTTCTGCTAGCGTGCCAGATTTGAGTGGAGTTTTGCGCGTATAGAGGCGATCGAAAAAGCGTGTGTACAAATTACATCGCAGATAAATACGTGCCCATGCGTCATAAAGATACATATTGTCGGCGGACTGCACCATAGCATGGTGAAAATCTTCGTCTCTGAACGTGAAGCTGAGGAAATTATCGTTGTCGATGGCTTCTTCTGTAGCCGCCAGAATACGTTCCATTTCCAGCAAGTCTTCGACTTGTGCACACTGTGCAGCCCGCCTTGCAGCATCGCATTCGAGCAGGATACGGACGCTAAAGGCGGCGCGAGCATCATCGTAATTAAGATTGGGAATAAAGCAGCCTTTTTTGGGTAGTTTTTGGACTAATCCCTCAGCCACTAGACGATTTAGCGCGATGGTCACCGGAGTGCGACTTACGCCAAAACGTTCGGCCAAATCCCGTTCCAACAGAAAATCGCCGGGTTGGTATTTCGTTTTTATATCTTCAATAATGAGCCGATAGGCTTTCTGCTCGGCGTTTTCCTTGCCTTTCATATACGTTATCTCCCTGATTCTGGAGAAAGATACCCACTATTGTGTGGGTTGTAAAGTTTTTCCTCTAACGGGAAAAATGTCGACATGGTGGAATTTCTCTTGACAGAAAAAATGAGGAGGGATAAATTTTAGTTGCAGCTCGTAATGAATTCATTAATAAATTTATTTAAAAGCACATCTATGCGTTTCAATGTCGGCGGTATTGCCGCCGGGAAGGTCCTAAACCGTGATTGCAAAGGGAGTAAGGAGATGTCCGACAAGAGGTTGTTGATTCTGGGAATGGGGTTACAGGGTAAGGGTGCTCTGCACGACGTTTTGACACATAACACCTTTACTCAAATTACTGTAGCCGATTGCGGAGTCCGGTACGAAAGCGAAAAAGCAGATTACGAGACACACGGCATTCGTGCCTTGACAGTAGACGCCAGCGACGAACAGGCATTGCGGCGTCTTCTAGCCGAACACGATGTCGTTATTGAGCTGTTACCCGTGTCATTGGCTATGAAGGTAGGGCGCATCGCAGCTGAAAGCGGCGTCCATTTGATTAGCAGTATGTACTACATCGGGCAGTCCATGACAGATCCTGTCACGTTCGAGTGCATGAAGCGGGAAATGGATGAAATCGACGAAATCGCACGCCGTAACGATTGCACATTGCTCATCGCCTTTGGTATGGACCCCGGGCTTGATCTCATGCTGGGTGCCGATGCGTTGAGCAGAATGGACGAGATCGAGCATTTTTATTCCTACGGGGCAGGGTTCCCGGAACAGGCCGCCTGTAACAATGCCTTGTCGTATAAATTCTCTTGGTCGCCACGCAGCACACTCGTCTCTTACTATCGAGAAACAAAGAAGATTGTGGATGGGCAGGTAGTGAGTGTGCCGGCGGATAAGCTGTTTGCGCCGGAAAATATACACATCCTGCACGATGAAACATTGGATTGCGATCTCGAATGCTATGCTGCGGGTAACTGTCAGAATTTTGCAGAACTATTTGGCATCAGCGGCAAGATCCGCAATATGAATCGGTTTTCAGCCCGCCTTCCCGGTCATTGCGCCTTTTGGGATGCCATGGTCAGGTGTGGTTTTTTACGGGAGGACCCGGTTGTGGTCAACGGAGCCTCTGTTTCACCTCTGGATTTTTGCACGGCTCTACTTACGTCACAGCAGCAATTCTGGTACCGCAAGGATGAGCGGGATGTGGGCTATATCCGTGTGGAAGTCCGTGGACGTAAGGATGGCATTCCCGTCAACGTGACGCACACCATTATTGATTACGCTGATCTTCAAGCTGGACTCACCTCAATGCAGCGTCTTGTAGGCTTCACCGTCGCCATTGCCGCCTCACTCATAGCCAATGGGGATTTCGCGGAAAGAGGGCTGGTTTTACCTATGCAGATGCCGTTGAGCCTGATGCAGCCGGAACTGGCTAAACGCGATATCAATATCGTGACCGAAATTGATTGATGCCTGCTAGGGCATCGGTTCAATAGAACATTAAAAGTAGAAATACAGTGGGTTGGTACCGTATCAGTATCACAAACTCCCAGAGGTCCTTATGAATACATCCGGTAGAGAACCAACATTATTACAGTCCGTATTTCCGCTTATAGCTATGTTTGTTATTCTTATGGGCGGTCGTCTGTACCTCGGTTATCGGATCGAACCGCTTATCCTCTGTTCAGCGGTCATTGCTGGATTCATGGCATGGTATCTGCGTTGCCAATGGCAGCAGTTGGAAGAGGCCATTCTGAACAAAATCAACGTAGCCATGCAGGGGATGTTGATCATCTTCAGTGTAGGCTGCATGGTAGGTGCATGGATGTTCTGCGGCACCGTCCCCCTTATGGTTTACTGGGGCCTTGAACTGGTGAATCCGAATTATATGCTTTTAAGCGCCTTCCTTATTTGTGCCTTGACTTCCTGCTGTACCGGCACTTCATGGGGGTCGGCCGCAACAATTGGGGTGGCCATGATCGGCATTGCACACGGTTTAGGGATTCCTTTGCCTCCCGTAGCAGGAGCTGCCCTTAGCGGTTGTTATGTCGGTGACAAGCTGTCCCCCTTGTCCGATACGACCAATCTGGCACCAGCTGTGGCCGGAGCCTCCACCTATGAACACATCGGGCATATGTTTTATACCACGGTGCCCGGCAGCATCCTTTGTTGTATCGTTTTCTTCTTTGCCTCTTCCAGCGTAACGGGGGACCTGCATACGCCTGCGGAAGTGCAGGATTTCATGAATCAGTTGACCGAAATCTATCATCTCCATTTTCTGCTGGCCGTCCCCCCGCTGTTGCTCATCACCGGTTCCATTTTACGCTGGCCCATTCTGCCCACTATTGTTCTGACTACTATGTTGTCCGTAGCTCTCGGCTGTGTCATTCAAGGGTTTGATCTGCGCTGGGGTATTCTCTCCACCACGACGGGTTTCAAAGTCAGCATGACGCATTACTTGGCTACACCGACGGAGTCCGTACAAACGTTACTCAATCGTGGTGGTATGATGGGCGTACTTGAAAACATGGGTATGCTCTGTGTGGCTATGGCATTCGGTGGCATCATGCACGGCAGTGGCATGCTGACCGTGGTACTTCAGAAGATGCTCAAGCGGGTGCGTTCCGATGGTGGGCTTATTGCCTCAACGCTATTGTCATGCGTCGTGCTTTGTTTCTCTACCGGTTCTGCCTACATGGGTATCCTTATTCCCGGTTCTCTGTTCAAGGAATCCTATCTCAAGCGTCGTCTTCATCCCAAAAATCTGTCTCGTGCTCTGGAAGACTCCGCCACTATGCTCGATGGAGCTATTCCGTGGGCATCTGGTGCCGTCTATATGAGTGGGGTTCTTGGTGTAAGTGCCTTTGATTATGTCCCATGGATGGTGTTCAACTATTCCAGCGTGTTTATCGGTCTCGCCTGCGCCATGCTGGGAATCGGCATTGTGAAGATAGGCGCGGAAGACGCCAAAGAACGTCTATCCGCTTCGCAGATGGATACCACGTTGTTTGAGGAAGTGCCGGGTTCCGGTCGGGCATAGTCTCTTGCCAATCTCCTCCTAACCGGTGCGGCGTCCCAATCGGACGTCGCACCATCGGAAAAACGACATGAGAGAACGCGTCGCATGGGGAAGCCGCCTTGGTTTCATTATGACAACGGCTGGCTTCGCCGTTGGGCTTGGAGCCATATGGCGTTTTCCTTATATGATGAGCAAAAACGGTGGAGGGGCCTTCCTGTTGGTCTATTTGCTGACTACGCTTTGTGTGGGAGTTCCCCTGTTTATTGCCGAGATTATGTTGGGGCGAGTAACACGCCGCGGCAGTATTTTGGGAATGCGCCAGCTCACACCTTCTTACAGCCCCTTTCGACTTGTAGGCTGGTTGGGCGTCGTATCCGGCATAGGGATTCTCTCCTATTATTCTGTCATATTGGCACTTCTACTGCTCTATTTTATCAAAAGCCTTGAAGGTGCTTTTGCGTACGGAACAGATCTGACCACCTTCAGCCCTTTGTTCGATGTCACTTCGTCTAGTGTAGAGGGATTGGGGATGTATGTATTGCTTGCCCTTTCTCTCATGGGACTGATCATCAGAGTAGGCCTGAAAAGCGGATTGGAGCGGGCCTGCAAATACCTCATGCCGGTGCTGCTATTGTTTCTTGGGCTGTTGGCCGTGCGCTCGCTGAGCCTGCCGGAGGCGAGCAAGGGAGTTGCCTGGCTACTGGAGCCGGATTTTTCATGTATTAACATTCAGGTGGCGCTGGACGCGTTGGGGCATACCTTTTTTGCCGTGGGTATTGGCGTTTCCACCGCGTTTGTCTTTGGTAGTTACCTAAGTGATCAGGCCAATATCGTTGCCGACGCCTTGATCATCGTTGCCATTAACACGGCTGTAGCCATCTTGGCGGGATTGGTCATCTTTCCCGCTATGTATGCCTTCGGATTGACCGAAGCCGCTGGGACTGGTCTTGTCTTTGAAACCATGCCTGCCATTTTTGCCCGTTTGCCTGGTGGCTGGCTATTGAGCGCGAGTTTTTTCTTCCTGCTCATCATTTCGGGTTTTGCTTCCGGGCTGGGGTTGGTGGAAGGTGTGGTCGGCACGCTGGAGGAAACCTGGAACCTTGGACGTAACAAGACACTGTTTCTTGTGTTGGGTGTCGTGTTACTGTTGAGCCTTCCTCCGCTGCTTTCCTACGGAGTCTATGCGCCGTGGTCATCTATTCGACTTTGGGATCGAAGCATTTTTGTCTTCATCGAGTATGTGGTGACGGCACTCCTCATGCCCGTGGGAGCCTTATTGATGAGTATTTTTGTGGCTTGGAGCTTCGGTTTCACCTGTTTCGTGGCAGAAGCCAACAAGGGCGCAATGGGGCGTTGTCGCGTTACGCGGCACTGGAAGCCTTTTGTCGTGGCAGTGGTCCCGTGTGCAGTAGGTATAATCCTACTATTGGGCTTGTTCGTATCTCTATAATAAAAAGGAGCTATTATGTTGACGTTTGGAGCAATCGGTTGCGGCAATATGGGCGGAGCTATTCTAAGCGGTGTTGCCAAGCTGGAAGAATGGCAAGTCATCGGTTTTGACCTTTGCCAGGCGACCACGGACGCATTAAGCAATCGGTATAATCTTGTCCCATGTGCCAGTGAAATTGAGGTGGCACAGCGGGCGGACGTGATCCTTATCGCTGTAAAACCACAGCATGTGCAAGGGGTGGTGGAAAAGATAGCACCTTATCTTGATGGCAAACTGCTGGTTTCTCTGGCGGCAGGCGTGTCACTGCTACGTATCAAGACATATAGTGGTGACGCTTGTCCCGTTGTGGTCATTATGCCCAACACGCCAGCTATGATCGGTGAAGGCTGTTGCGCGCTGTGTATGGATGATCCCGCCCTAGATGAAGACCAAAAACAACTGACGCTGAAGCTTTTCAGTGCCATCAGTACAACGGTAGTTCTGCATGAGTCGCAGATTCCCGAGTTTTCGGCACTTATCGGTAGCGGTCCCGCCTTTATCTTCCATTTATTAGAGTCATTTGTAGAAGCAGGATTACGTCTTGGTTTTTCTTATGGCGAAGCCAAGCAACTAGTAGAAAAATTGATGTTAGGCAGTGTCAAGCTGGCACAGGGAAATCCCGATGTCCCGCATGCCAAGCTGCGGATGAACGTTTGTTCCCCTGGCGGTTCTTCTATTGTTGGCGTGAATGAAATGGACAGGCTGGGGGTACGTGGGGCTATTATTGACACAATACTGGTGACCCACCGGCGTGCTCTTGAAATGTCGACTGACCGATAGACTCGTTTCGGGAATGGCTATAGAGAGAAATAACGAGTAAAACGATGAAGGAGATCTATATGTTGATCTTCTTCATCGTTTCTTCAGGAGAGAATCATGCATGCCACCCATCACAGGTCACGTTGGGCGTCACTGTGGACACTTACTTGGCCGCAGATTCTTATGCTTCTCGTACAGTTCGGCATCGGTCTGACGGATGTGTGGGCAGCCGGACGCATCGGGCCGGATGTGCAGGCGTCTATTGGTCTCATAGCTCAGTGCCATATGGTCTTGATGACTATCGGCATCGCTGCCAGCAATGGTGCCGTCGCTGCCGTAAGCCAGAGCATCGGTGCTGGAAGACAACAACGAGCACGGCGTTTTACTGGACTCGTTTTGGTAACGGGTATGACAGCGGGCATCTGTCTCGCATGCTTCGGAAGTCAGTTCCGTCTGGAAATATTGCGTGTCATGCAGACACCGCAACATCTCATGGAACCCTCAGACACCTTTTTGCGGATTTATCTTTGGACATTGCCGGGCCAATATTTGTTGGCCATAACGACGGCCGTCTTGCGAGCGGTACGCTCCGTACGTCTATCGCTGTTCGTTGCGCTGGCAACAGGATGCCTTAATATATGGGGAGATTTTGCCTTTGGTTTGGGCTGGTGGGGCTTTCCTCATTATGGGGCCGCAGGGCTTGCGTGGGCAACCTTTGCTTCTGTAACGCTGGGTGCCTGTATTCTGTTTTTCAAATTGTTTTCTTTCGGATTGCTACAGCATGACTCTTTTCCCCCTCTGCGCTGGATACGTTACGGCGGAAGGTATTTGCTTCGCGTAGGGGTACCAGCGCTGGGAACATCCTTCCTGTGGCAAACGGGGTTCGTTCTTGTGCTCGTAATCACCATGACGCTTCCTCAGAACAGCGTCAATGCCCTAGCGGGGCTGACTGCTGGCATGCGCATTGAAGCTGTTATTTTCCTTCCCGCCGTGGCCTGTCAAATGGCTGTAGCGGTACTGGTAGGGCAAAGTCTCGGGAGTGGAGACAGAAAGGAAGCGCAACAATCGGCGTATGATATGCTTGGACTGGCTGTGCTCGGCATGAGCCTGCTGACAGGTTGCCTCTGGTTTGTCCGCGAAGAGTTAGCCGCCCTGATGACCAACGATATTTGGGTTCAAGCTGAAGCCGTCCGGTACCTCGTCTTCAATTTTCTGTCAGTACCTCTTATGGTGGCCAATCTCGTTTTGATCGGCGTTTTCATAGGAGCAGGAGCCACTCAGTATGCCATGTGGAGCTATCTGGTCTCCGTATGGGGAGTACGCTTACCTTTGTCATGGTGGTTGGGACATGTGGTCATGGCATCTTCCAGCGGTGTATATTGGGCAATGGTTGTCTCTCAAATTGTGCAGCTTGGCATACTTCTCTGGATGTTATTCTGCACAGACTGGAAGCGTTTTGCGCTTATGTCTTCGTACAGGGACAGATAGGTAGTACCCACTATTTCGGCCTGACTGAAATAGCGGATACTACCCTGTCGGAAAATAAAATTATAGTATTAGTAAGAATCGTATAAAATGGTATGGTACAGATTTAAAATTCTTTTCAGAAAGACCTTACGTCAGAAACCGGTAGAAGTAGACAATCTCCTCAAGTCCTCGGATGCCTATTTTGATGTTCCCACCGTCAAGACGGCGAATAAGGTTAGACTTGGGGTGGATAAGCACGGTTCCATCATAGGTGCTCTCACAGCGGACAGACTGAATCATAACCTGTTATTCTCCTCCCTTGTCCAGCTTGTTTCGGAAGAGAACCCCCTCGCCGTAGAAGTCAATACCACCATGAAACTCGACATCCATCTTATCAACAGGGTGCCCCCAATATCGTCAACATGATGGAAGTCCGGGGCGGTGTCAAAAACATTACTTCTCCGGGACCAAGTGACTGTTTGGGCTAAACATTGATGCCCGTACCACTGACAGCGATTCAACGAGTGGGTACGAATATTGACGCCTCTTCCCTCACGGATTCCGGTCTGGGGTGTACATCAATACTGCGCCTATCAGTATTTCTCTTGGGGACATATTCAGCAAGGGGGTCAATACCACTGTTGCAAACGGCCTGACCATCAAAAGGAAGATGCTATACTCACCCTCAGCGGTGTTCAAAACGACTCTGATGTTACTGGGTCACGGACCATACAGCCTAACAACCCTTCCTCATTCAAGGGAGTACTAGACAGTCCAAAACTCCACTGCAGGGTTTTGGCCTGTCTGAAGCCGTCCTTTGGCGGGGAAACGGATGCTCGGCAAGACGTTAAAAAATTATGCAACATTGCGTTATGATTATTCTGGAAGTTCTATCACAATCATGCCGTTTTTTATTGTATCATAACTATATGTTATGTTTTTGAAAAAACATCTTTTTGAGACTCCGTCCAGTTTTGGATAGAGTCTCTTTGTTTTTTGACTGGACTGCCCACGGCCTGCGCTTGCAAGCAAGCCTCGCTACCATGAGTACGAAAACCCTACCATGATTGGGTATGACGTAATGGGTATGGACATCACTGAAAACTATGCTGGTGGATGGTCGATGAGACGTTGCCAACGGATTTCATCCAAAAAAGTTCCTTTTCCACTGCACAGCCCATACTTTCCGCGCTTTGGGACCGCTCCTTGCTTGTTGCTGTTGACGTCCACCTCCGCGAACAACCCCTTGAAGTCGTCTTCGCT